>JAZRQT010000196.1:0-2547 GCA_045650105.1 Clostridia bacterium
GTATGCTCTTGTTGACGGAAAAGTTAAGTTCGAGCGTAAGGGCAAGGATAAGAAGCAGGTAAGTGTTTACACTGCGTAAATGCAATAATAAAAGCTCGGCTTTGTTTTAAGCCGGGCTTTTCATTTTTATACTACACAACCTAAGGATGGGAGAAAGTAGTGCAGAACGGACAAACCACACCCCGAAGGGGCTTGCCCGAAGCTGTATGTGTATACTGCGAGTGGTGTGGTTTGTTTGTAACAAAACGCAAAAAAACAGAAATCCGTCAAAACGGATTTCTTCGATAAAATAATATTTGTGAAAACCCTGATAAAAGCAACACTATATAATGTTAATATGCGTTTTGTGGTCGGTGCTGCTTTATCACATCCGTATAAGAGAGGTATTTTATGTTTGCAGATACAGCGAAGATAACTGTCAAGGCAGGTAATGGCGGAAACGGTCTTGTTTCCTTTCATAGAGAAAAATATGTTCCTGACGGCGGTCCCGACGGCGGTGACGGCGGCAGGGGCGGTAATATTGTGTTTAAGGCTGATAAAACCCTTAGTACGCTGATTGATTTTGCACACAGAAAAACCTTCAGTGCAAAAAACGGCGAGGACGGAAAGGCACGTCATAGCTTTGGCAGAAAAGGCGAAGACCTTTACATTGCTGTTCCCGTCGGCACAGTTATAAAGGATGCAAAAAGCGAAAAAGTTATGAAAGATATGTCCGAGGACGGCGAAGAATTCATTGCGGCATACGGCGGAAACGGCGGATGGGGTAATGTTCATTTTGCATCGGCTACCCGCCAGACGCCAAAGTTTGCAAAGGACGGTCTTAAAGGTCAGGAGCGTGAGCTTGTTTTAGAGCTTAAGCTTATTGCGGATGTTGGTCTGGCAGGATTTCCAAACGTGGGAAAATCTACACTTCTTTCTGCGGTCAGTGCGGCAAGACCTAAAATTGCAAACTACCATTTCACAACACTTGAGCCTAATCTTGGCGTTGTAAAAATGGGTGAGGGGAAGAGCTTTGTAATGGCTGATATCCCCGGACTTATTGAGGGTGCACATGAGGGAATTGGTCTTGGTCACGAGTTTTTGCGCCATATTGAAAGAACACGCCTTATTGTTCATATTGTTGACGTTTCAGGTATAGAGGGCAGAAACCCAATCGAGGACTTTGAAAAAATAAATAATGAGCTTTCGCTCTATAGTTCGTCACTCGCCGAGCGCCCGCAGATTGTGGTTGCAAATAAAACAGATATTATAACAGATATTTCACTTTTAGAAGAGTTTAGAAAATATATTGAGGAAAAAGGTCTCAGGCTTTTTGAGATAAGTGCCGCTGCACATAAGGGAACAAAGGAGCTTATAAATTATGTGTCGGCTGTGCTCGACACGCTTGAGCCTATAGAAATTTATGAGGCAGACTTTGAGGAGGAGGATTTCTCCGAAGAGCCGTTTGAGGTAAAAAAAGAAGGGGAAACCTACGTTGTTGAGGGTCCGTACATTGAAAAGCTTCTCCGCCACTGTAATTTTGAGGATGCGGAGAGTGTACAATATTTCCAGCTTGCACTCAGAAGAAAAGGGATTATTGATGCCCTTGAGGAAATGGGTTGCGGTGAGGGTGATGCAGTAAGAATGTACGAGCTTGAATTTGATTATACGGAGTAAGAATATGTTATCATCAAAACAGCGCGCATATCTGCGCGGACTTGCAAACAAAGAAAATGCCATTTTCCAGATTGGAAAGGGCGGAATTAATGACGAAATATTAAAAGAGCTTGATATAGTTCTTGAAAAGAGGGAGCTTATTAAAATCACAGTTCTCGAAACCTCGTTTATGTCTACACGTGGTGCGTGTGAGGCTATTTGTGAGGAAATCGGGGCAGAGCCTGTTCAGTGTATAGGAAATAAGGTTGTTATATACAGAATGGCAAGGGCAAAGGATAACCGCAAGATACAGCTTCCCAAGTGAGGTAGTTATTATGAGAACGGGACTTTTCGGCGGTGCGTTCAACCCAATTCATAACGGCCATATGGCGGTGGCGCACGCCGCCATTAAAGAGGCAAGGCTCGACAGACTTATTTTCATTCCTACGGGAAATGCGCCGCATAAAAAGGAAACAGAAATTTCACGGTATGACAGACTTGAAATGGTAAAAAGGGCTATTTGGAATGAAGAAAAAATGTCGGTCAGCGATTATGAAATTTCACGCACGGAAGTAAACTACAGTGCTGATACGGCAGAGTATTTTAAAAGCCTTTATCCTAAGGACGAGCTTTTTTTTATCATAGGTGATGACTCGTACAATCAGCTTGATTTATGGCACGAGCCGCACCGTATTATGAAGGTATGCACCCTTCTTGTTTTTCCGAGGGAGGGGGCAATGGTAGAGCCGCCCGCAGCTAAGATTAAAATGGATAAAGTTGAAATTTCTTCAAGTGAAATCCGTGAGAAAATAAAGCTTAAAAAAGATTTCAGAAACTTATTGCCAAAAGAGGTTTTTGATTATATAATAAAGAGTAATCTATACAGATAAGAGTGATGGCTTTGACAGAGAA
>JAZRQT010000197.1:0-5652 GCA_045650105.1 Clostridia bacterium
AAAGCAACGAATATCAATTGCACGTGTATTTCTTAAAAATCCGCCTATTCTCATTCTTGACGAAGCGACAAGTGCACTCGATAATGAAAGCGAGCTTATAGTTCAAAAATCACTTGAAAAACTTCCCCTGAGCCGCACAACCCTTACCATTGCGCACAGACTCACAACAATAGAGAATGCTGACCGTATTCTTTTCCTGACGTCTGACGGCATCACCGAGGAAGGAACACACTATGAACTGCTGAAAAAAGGCGGCGACTACGCAAAGCTTTATTCACTTTACTCAAATGATTAAACCAAAAAGAGTTGTGAAAAAGTGATGTGGACATATGTAAAAAGGAAAAGCGGAAAAAACTTGTTTTTTTCGCTTTTCCTTTTTAGTGTACAAAATACTTCTTTACTATCTTATTCATTTCATTCATTTTTTCATCCATATCCTGCACAAGCTTAAACTGGGTCCTGCATCTGTCAAGGTTATGGTTTCCCCTGTGAGTTTTGAAATATGTATCTCCCTTTAAATAATCTGTTAGAAACCTTATTCGGCATTCGTATGTAAGAAGCTTTGCGCTCAGTGCAAGAAGTTCTATCTCACGCTTTGTAAGGTTTTCTCCCATTTCTTCGGCAAAGCCTTTAACAAACGCCTCAAAGCAATCAAGCCTGAAGAATATCTTTGAAATATCAACTTCATCCTCTTCACCTGATGCCGCACCTATTCTGAGAGCATCACCAAAATCATAAAGAAGTGATCCGGGCATTACAGTGTCAAGGTCAATTACGCAAATAGCCTTTCTTGTAGCTATGTCAAAAAGGACATTGTTTATCTTTGTATCGTTATGTGTAACTCTAAGAGGAATTGATCCATCACTAAGCCCCTCTGTTACAGCGTTTATCCAGTCTTTTTGTGAAAGTGCAAATTCTATCTCTTCCTTAACATTTTTTGCCCTTCCCATTTCGTCTTTTTCTATTGCTTCGAGAAGGTCATTAAACCGTTTTGGCGTATTATGAAAATCCTTAATTGTTTCAAAAAGCTCCTCCGCAGGAAAATCTGCAAGTCTTTTCTGGAAAAGCGCAAATGCCTTTGCTGCCTCATATAAATCCTGCGGATTTTCTACCGTTTCAATTGAAAAGGTGTTTGAAATCGCCTCATAACATCTGTAGCAGTTCTCGTTATCTTTCTTGTAAAACTTATGACCTTCACTTGTAGGAATAATAGTCAGCGTTTCTCTTGCAGGGTTTCCGCCCTCCTGCACAATTTTTTTCTGCAGAAAGCTCGTAACTGCAATAATATTGTCCATAAGCTTATCAGGCTCTTTGAAAACCTTTGTATTAATTTTCTGAACTATATATTTCGGGTCGACAATATATGTTTCATTGATATGACCGTTTCCGTAAATCTTTGCATCACTTTCAAAATCAAAATGCTCCAGAACGCTGTAAAGCTCCTTAGTATTCATTTCTTTTCCCTCTCTATACTTTATTTCAGTAATTTTCCTGATTTGGCAATACCAGTGCCGCAAGAATATACGCTAAAAAGCCTGTGCCAAGGCAGAAAATAAATATTGCCCAGATAAGACGTACAATTGTAGAGTCAATATTAAAATATTCTGCAACGCCGCCGCATACTCCGAAAATTTTTCTGTCCGTTCTTGATTTATATAACTTCTTTCTCATGTTTATCCTCCTCACCACATATTTATTCTATCTTGCGGTGCGACATACATCGCATCGCCTTCATTTATGTTAAATGCATCATAAAACTCTTCTATATTCATAAGCACTCTGTTAATCCGCAATTTTTCATCTGAGTGCGTATCGGTTTTTGACTGATAAAGTGCAAACTCCCTCGTTTTCGTACAAGCAAGTGCCCTTGCCATAGAGATATACAAAAGTTTAAAATCAACATCGCCCTTTTCCTTAGCAAGCTGTGTTATACACACCGCCCCTCCAAGGTCGGCTGCATTTTCACCCAGGGTCAACTTTCCGTCCGTAGAAACTCCTGCAATTGCTTCTTCTCCCTCATAGAACTCCCAAAGATTATTACACAGTATTTCAAATGCCGCATAATCCTCGTCACTCCACCAGTTACCCATATTGCCATATTCGTCAAAATGTGCACCGTTATTGTCAAAGGCGTGACATATCTCGTGAGCAATCACCCAGCCTATACCGCCAAGATTTTCCTCATAACTATTATTTTTATCATATAACGGCTTTTCAAGCATTGCCGCAGGAATGGTTATATCATTATTGGCAGGATTATAGCACGCATTTACTGTATACGGATATATATCCCACAAATCACGGCTCGGCTGTGTGTTTTGCAAAAACGAAAGGCTCTTTCTTCTCTCTTTTTTTATACTGAGCAAATTTGAAAAGAATGTTCCGCCTTTCTTTGGCGATAAAATTTTCACATTATCAAGATAGCTTGCGCCCATATCAGTGCATCCTACCTTAATTTTCATAGCATCAAGCTTTTTAGTTGCCTTTTCTTTTGCCTGTTTCTTCATCCATGAAAGCTTTTCAATGCGGAGCTTAAACACTTCTATAATGTCTTTCGCCATATCTTCAATATATTTTATTGTTTTTTTATCAAAATATTTTTCTGCATACATTGTTCCAAGATAGTCAGGCATTTCTTCCTGCAAAACCAAAATAGCCTGCTGATGCGGCGTATACATTTCGCCCTTTCCCGTAAGTTTCACATCAAGGCGATAGCGTGCGGCAGAAAATTCGCTTGACAAAGTTTCCCCCCACATATTAAGAACTGCAATTTTAGCAGCGGTTTTAAGCGCATTAAGGTTTGAGCGGTTAAAAAGTGCTAAAAAGCACCGTGCAAGGTTTTCATCCTCCACTAAAACTTTATCAGCTTTTTGAAGATGAGAACTTTTTAAAACTTTTTCCATATCAAAGTCCACAAACATTGACACAAGCTTGTTATATGTTAAAATATTATAGCTTACATCGATGTTTTTTGTATCGGCTTTATCAAGCATACTTTCAGCAAGTTTTTTTTCAATCTCAAAAAACTCCTTTGAGTTTTTCTGCGCATCTTCCTTGCTTTCTCCGCCTAAGATAAGGAGTGTTTCAATATACTCTTTATAGCTTTCCTGCAAATCACCTTTCTGTGTGTATACCTCTTTATTCATAAGCGGTTTCATAGTGCCAAAGGAAAGTATATATGAAGAACTGTCTTTCATATCGACGGTAAGCCCGAAATTCAAAAAAGCCCCTACACAAAGCTCCTCTCTGAGAGTATTTTCAACTGATACAAGCTCATTTATGGTCTTTGTATTTTCAATCTGTCTGAGGTATTTCTCAATCGGCTCAATCCCGTCTTTATCTCTTTTTGCGGTATCCGTAATGCTCCTATAAAAATCAGCAATTTTCTGTTTTGGCGTGCCTTCTGTGTTTTTTGATTTAAGTGCATCTGTGATTATACCGTCAATTCTCACACTCACCGTATTTTGAATATCATAGACCGGTCCTGCAATGACATTCCCCCCTGAAAGCTCAAGCTTTTCAAGAATATCCTTGTTTACCGAGGCATAAAAGTCGTCTTTAGGATTTGTTGCAAACAAAGCATATACACGCTCTGTAAAAAGCTCCATCTGCCCTTTTGTCACGTAAGTGTCAGGCGAAAAAATCCCATTTCCCGTGCCGCCCGCAATTCCGCTGTCAAAAACGTTCTTAAGCTCTTTTTGTGCCCAAACGGGTATATCTTTAAAATCTTCACTTTTAAGCGAAACACGTGCATTATGTCCTATACACTCCGGCAAAGTACCAAACGCACGGCGAAGCATTACAAGTGCCTCTGCACGTGTGACAAGCCTTTCCTCATGTAAACTTCCGTCATCATATCCCTTTATTATATCACTGCGTACTAAGTCTTTGTTATAATCATCCGCAGCACGAAGAAGGTAATCTGCTACCTCTCCACGTGACATATACCCCTCTTTTGAAAAAGCTGCGGGTGCAGTACTAAAAATACATATTGCCACACATATGGCAATAAGCCTTTTAAACTTCATTTTCCTAAAACTCCTTTTAGAAAGACTACAAGGGTATTCTACCATACTGTCATAAGAAAATCAAGAGTTCTCCCATTTTGGGAACTCTTGATTTTTCTTTACTCAATTACCACTGTTTCTCCGCTTTTGATACAGTATGTTTTTCCGTTGTTGCACATCCATACATCAATAAGCGTCGGATTATAAACCATACTGCCATCGGCAGAGGTCTGCAGTGAATTATACGCTTCTATGTAGTCATATATTTCAATATTGGTTGCATACCAGATGTCATCACGGCTGCCCGCCTTTTGTGCGAATTTTTCAATTACGTCCCAGTTATCGTCATTATCAAATTCGTAGCTGTGTCCCCACAGATAGAAAAGCCACGGATTATGTATATTTTGTCCTTCAATAAATTTATCGGTCAGTTCAAAAAGACGTGGATTTTTATGATGGCACGTAGCAGGAAGTCTGAGCCAGTCTGTAGGTATAGCAAATCCCTCCGTTGAAATTACCGTCCTTGCATATTTGATACCGCAAAGGCGCAGCACTTCAACAACACTGTCGTTGAATGTACCCTGTGGATATGCACAACCCCTTATAATTGTACCAAACATCTCTTCAAGCTGTCTTCTGTCCTCTATAATCTCATATACCGCATTATTTGTGGCAAGCGTATCTAAAAACGGATGCGTATAGCCGTGTATTGCCACCTCGTGTTGTGAATTTTTATATAAGCTATAGGCACGCTCCTTTGTCATTCTGTTTCCCTTTGAGGTTTCTTCATTTGCAAAGCAGCCTGCATTAATATTAAATGTAGCCTTTATGCCGTGCTTATCTAAAATATCAATAAGTCGTATATCCTGCTTAACACCGTCATCATAGCTAAGTGTTAAAGCTTTTTCTTTTCCGTCTTTAAAGCGCATAAAACGTGAACTCATAATAAAACTCCTATCACTGCTTTGCCTTCATTTCACAATAAATGCATCTGTACACTTTATTTTCACGGTCAGTAAGCTTAAACACGTGGTCTATTTCCTGCTCCACAGAGGTAATACATCTGGGGTTTTTACATTTTACAATGTTTGTAATTCTTTCGGGAAGCTCACAGTGCCTTTTATTCGTCTTTACACCGTTTTCTATTGTATTGATTGTAATTCCGTTGTCAATATAACCGAGTGCTTCAAGGTCAACGTCAAGTGCCTCGTCAATCTTTATTATATCTTTTCTTCCCATTTTTTTGCTCGGTACATTTTTTATAATCGCTACCGAGCACTTGAGTGCATCAAGGTTAAGCAGCTTGTATATTTCCATACTTTTTCCTGCTGCAATATGGTCAATTACGATACCGTTTGTTATTTCATCAATATGCATAAAGTCCCCTCCTTAATTAATCCCAAGCAGTTTCAGAATAAGTGCCATTCTTATAAATTTTCCGTTAAGTGCCTGACGAAAGTAGCACGCACGTTCATCTTCATCCACTTCCACACTTATTTCGTTAACACGGGGAAGCGGATGAAGAACACGCATTGTAGGTTTTGCCGAGGAAAGCTTTTCAGGGGTAAGGACATATGTATCCTTAAGTCTTATATAGTCAGCCTCGTTAAAAAACCTTTCCTTCTGAACACGTGTCATATAAAGA
>JAZRQT010000198.1:0-7085 GCA_045650105.1 Clostridia bacterium
ATGAAAGGGGAAGTTACCGATGAAATTGAATAAGCGGATAATAACGGTTATGACGGCGGGGCTTGCCCTGTTTTTGGTTATAGTAATTTATCTTACGTACTTTACAATCTTTCGTGCGGGAGAAATAGTAAATTCCACTTATAATCAGCGTGTATGGGAAAAGGAAGAACGTATTTTAAGAGGTACTATCTATGACCGCAGAGGTACAGCTTTAGCAAAAAGCGAGCAGGAGGGTGATTCGCAGAAACGTATATACCCTTATGGAAAGCTTTATGCACATACAATAGGCTACAACAGCCGTACCTACGGGAAAACGAGTATAGAGCTTAAATTCAACAGCTTTCTTTTGAAAACACAATCCGTTATTGATGTTTTGAAAAAAGAAAATAATGATAAGAAGGAATTTAGCAGTGGTGCAGACCTTGCCCTGACACTTGATAACGGTATGACAAAGCTTGCATCAGAGCTTTTGGGTAATGATAACGGAAGTGTGGTTGCGCTTAATCCCGTAACGGGGGAGGTATATTGTCTGTATTCAAATCCTTCGTTTGACCCAAATGAGGACGCCCTCACAAAAAACTGGGACACGCTTTCAGGGAGCAGTGATGCGCCCTTCCTTTCAAGGGTAACGCAGGGGTTATATGCGCCCGGCTCTACATTTAAGGTGATTAGCGCTGCGGCAGGAATTAAGGCGGGTTATCAGGACTTTATAACGGAGGATAGCGGTAAAACCAAAATCGGCGGTAAGGAATTTAAAAATGCAGGGGAGAAGGCATACGGAAATATAGATATGAGCGATGCTATAAAATATTCAAGCAATGTATATTTTACCGAGCTTTCTGAAAAAATCGGAAATGACCTTCTCCAGAAAACGGCAGATGATTTTTGTATTTCCACAAAAATTCCGTTTGATATTGAAACAAAGGCGGGGAAGAATAAATTTGGCGACCTTGACAGTGCGCATCTTGCATCTGTGGCGATAGGGCAGGGGGCACTTCAGGTTACACCGCTTCATATGGCACTTACAGCCTCGGCAGTTGCAAACGGCGGCGTAATTATGAAACCGTATATAGTTGAAAAGGCTTTTTATGACGGCGGAAATATAATTTACAAAGCACCGTCTGATGTGCTTAGTGAGGCAATTGATACTGATACTGCAAAAATGCTGACAGAATATATGAAAGAGTGTGTCGCATCGGGAACAGGCACTGCGGCACGTGTGAGTGGTATAGAGGTTGCAGGAAAGACGGGTACTGCCGAAAACGAGAGGGAAGGAAAAACCCACGCCTGGTTTATAGGCTTTGCCCCGGCAGACAATCCGCAGATAGCTCTGTGTGTTATGAAGGAATATTCGGGAAGGGGCGGCGGCTCCGTCTGTGCACCCGTTGCACGCAGAATTATAAGCTATGCAATAGAGAATGGATTAATTGAAAAATAGTATAAAATAACAGGTTGCTTTGCAACCTGTTATTTTATACTATCACGGAAAATGCCCGTGGAAGATTTTCTATATTCGCCGTTGTGACTTCGCCGCCAAATTCACCGTCAAGTGTCCAGGGGATAGGCTCGTCACTTTCAAAAGTGATTTTAGAAGTTTTAAAGCTTATTATATCATCTGTTTTGTCTAAATCCTGGGTAAGAAAAGCCGTTATCAAATTTTGATAGCCCGTAGCCGTTTGAGGACGCTTGATAAGAAAGACCTCAAAAAGTCCGTCGTTTAAAGAAATTGCAGTTCCCATATTGTGCTTAATACCTGCAACCTGAAGTGCGTTTGTTACCATTCCGAACATAAATTCATCCTCGATAACCTTATCCTCGAATTTTGCACGGATGCGCAGCGGCTTTATGGTTGGAAGTTTTCGTATACCCTCTAAAATATAGGCAAGATGTCCAAACACATTTTTAAACTCCTGCGCCGTATCATATGCAACAGACGTAAAAGCACCGAAAGCGGCAATATATGCAAAATAGTTATCATTCATCCTGCCTGCATCACAGAAAAACGGACTGCCGTCAACAACCATTTTTGCCGCCTCGATAATATCAAGGGGTATTCCCACAGTGCCTGCAAAATCGTTTGTACTGCCCGACGGAAGATAGGCGAGTGCAGGCCGCACATTTTCATCAATATGCATAAGTGCACAAACCGCCTCATTAAGCATACCGTCACCGCCACAAACAGACAGAACGTCATAATTATGTGCATTTTCTTTTATATAATTAAAACCGTCAAGCTTACATTTCGTGGGGTGGACAGTAACTTCATAATTTTTATTTGAATAAATGTCAATAATATCAGCCAGATAGGTTTTTATCTGTGCTTTTCCGCTAACGGGATTATAAATAAGAAGGAGTTTCTTTTCCATAATCAAAAATCCTTTCACTGTTATAATAACATTATACGCTTTTTTTAAATTAATTCAATATTTATTTGTAAATTATTTATGACAAGTTTTGATAGAATATATCAAAGAAACAGAAATAAGTTTATTGAATTATATTTGCAAAGATGGCATAATAAAAATAGAATAGAAAATATTTTGGAGGGATTATTATGAAGTACGAGCAAATAGTAGAACTTGCGAAGAAAAGTTTAAACAAAACAGCCGCTAAAGAAATTAAAGAAAATACAGCAGTCGAATTTGATATATACGGTGAGGGTGAAGGTGCTTTCTACGTGCAAATCATTGGCGGAAAACTTCTTGTAGAGCCGTATGAATATTATGACCGTGATGCAAAAATTATTGTAACGGGCGAGGAACTTGAAAAAATTATAAAAGGGGAGAAATCGCCCGAGCAGAGCATCGGTGATGGTATAATGATGCTTGAGGGTGATACAGAAGCCGCACTGAGACTTTTTTCGCTTGTAAAAAAGGCGACAAAGAAAACGACAACAAAAAAAGAAGCTGCCAAAAAGCCTGCTAATAAGGCGGTAGCAAAAAAGACTACCAAGGCGGAAAAGGAAATTGTTGAAATGACAAAAAAGCCCACGAGTAAGGTTGCAAAAGATATTGTAAAATAGTAAAGAAGGAGAATTGATGAAAAATCAATTCTCCTTCTTCTTTGTATAAATGTAATATATTACAAATGACAAAACCGTGCAGACAATTGTAATTGAAAGTGCAGTTATAAACTGCGGTGAAAGAGGGTCTGTAATGCTTTGTCCCATAAAGGTTGCGGGAATAAGTCCGGGGAGAGTTCCCAGCATACTCGAAATAAGGAAGCGGTCAAACTTAAACTTAAGCGCACCAAGATACATACTGACAAGGTCGGCGGGCAGACAGCTTATAACCCGAAGAAAGAATGTCAGGAAAAATTCGTGCTTGTGCTGCTTTTCAAAAAGCTTTTTTAGAGCCGGGCTTTTTGAAATTTTCTTTTCTGCCGCATCTGCACCCGTAAACTTCCCGAGAAAGTAGGGGATTGTAAAATCAATTATCGCACCTATGAAATTAATTAAGAGTGCTATGGGTGCAGGGAAGAGAAAACCGCTTGCTATCTGGAGCAATATAATGGGAAAAACAATGCTGATACTCTTGAGTGCATAAAGTCCAAGCAGAAAAAGCGCTGCAAGAGCACCGTTTTGCGGTGTATAGGTAAGCAACTTATCAATTGAAAAATCACGTGTATTGACAAAAACTACAAAGATAAGCACAGCATAGAGTATTAAGGCAAGTGTATTAATAATTTTCTTTGACATATCACATCGCCTCCAATAGCCTTATGATAAGTGTTGCAGCCTCGGCACGTGTGGTAATGTCTTGTCCTCTGAAAGCACCATTCTGGTCGCCCTGAATTATTCCAAGGGCGGCTGCTTTTGAAACCGCTTCCTCTGCCCACATAGATATGCTGTCTTTGTCTGTGAAACTGTGCGTGAGGGGCAATGCTTTTTTGCCCGCCTTTTCATATATACGCACAAGCATTGTGCTTGCCTGCTCCCTTGTGACATACGAATGAGGAGAAAACATATCAGAGGATGTGCCGCTGCTTATTCCTGAAAGGCTCAGTGCCGTTACATATTCATAAAACCAATCCTTTTTTGTTACGTCATTAAACATTTTAAAATCGGTATACGGACGAATGTTAAAAGTGCAGGAAAGCATTTTTGCAAATTCCGCACGTGTTACACCCACGTCAGGGGCAAAGAGATTTTGAGCTTTTCCGTTTACAACATTATTGTGTGCAAGGATATTTATATAATCACGCCCCCAATGATTTTGTGTATCTTCAAAAAATGAAGATACTGTTGGGGTTTCAAATTTCGGTATCGTGATTATGCTTCCCTGCGACGGAGAATATGGATTTTCAAGGTAATCATATGTTATGAGGAAAGGCGCACAGCGCACACTGTCACCTGAAAAGCCTGTTATGGGACAAACGGGTATAACCTCAAAATAAACGTATTTATTAAAAAATGAAGTATCAAAATATATGTTTGTTCCGCTGTTTTCAACAAGCGTGTAAGGACCTTGAGCGTTATCTGAAACATACCACATAACCACGCAGGCCGATGTATCGCTGTTTTGTGCAACAGTATTCAGGAAAGAAAATTGTGCCTCTCCACTGCCGTTTACATACGGGGAGCCTGTAATGTGGGGATTGCCTGCCATTACGGCAGCCTTTTTCAGGGAAATATTATCAGCATATACGGAGAACCTCTGCGCATTGTCAGCCTCGATATATAAAAATAGTCTTCCTACGCACTGCTTTTCTGCGAGAAAAAGCTCAGGGGCAAGCTTTTCGTCAATCGTATGCCCTGCAGGAACGTGAAATTGCACAAGGGGGAGCATTTCACCATCAAGAGTTTCTATAAATGCAGTAACGGTACAATCCTCAGATGCAGAGAAATTCGAATTAAAAACATATGCCGAATTTTCCATTAGATGGACATAGGAGTTATTCAGCAGCATAAAATAATTGCCGTAACAGTTTATGAGCGCACGCCTTGAATACCCGTCAAAGCGCATATATAAATCAGCCTCATACGGGGAGGAAACCATCCACCATTCATTTGGAACTGTGTTTTCAAAACCTCCGTCACCCACATAGTCAAAGCTTACGCTAACGTCAAGGCGTGCGCTTATAGATGGGGTATCGGTGCATATCGCAAGAAGTGTATATTTTCCTGCGGCGGCATCGGGAAGAACGGTAAGAAGGTTTGTTTCTGAATTAAAATAGACCGACTGGGTTGCGTTTTCAAGGAAAATAGAAACACTCTTTCCGTCGAGGATATTTCCAAGCTGGTCACGGACAAAGGCAGAAACATTGTAGCTTGTTTTGGCATCGGGAATTGCAATGTTGCCCGGTGCGTGAAGCGTAATGTACTGTGGTGCAATGATTTCACTGCATAGACGGATGTCGTCAATAAAAACGGTAGTGTCGTAGGTAGAGCAAAGGTTTACGGCGATATTGTAAACACCACTCACCTCGGGAATAAATGCAGTAAATACATCACGCCATTCTTTACCCGATATATCTTTTATGTTAAAGAAAACAGTGTTATCAATAAGCTCTGCCGTGTTTTTTGCATATATTGCAGGAAGCGGAGTATCGCTGTCAGATTTTACACGTGCGTGTAGGACGTATAAAACGCCCTCCAGTAAAAGTTGCGGCGTTTCATACGTCAGTGTAGAAAAATAACCGAAATCACCATAGTCATTAGTTGGAAGAGAGAAAAATGAATTTCCATCCTGCGAGAGGGTTTCAAGCTTTGCAGAGGTTTTCCATAAAATATCCCCGCCAACAAAATCACGGCTGTCAAGCATATTATCGGTAAGCTCCACTTTGTGCGTTGCAGGGGCAAGATTTTGGAAATTACGCAAAGTACAGCTGATTGTAATTTGTGTACCCGAAACCGCCCTGGAATTTATGGTGAGCGAAAAATCCGAAGGATTAAATATTACACCATCGTGGGTAGTTGCCGAAGAATAGATTGATTTATCAATCAGGGGATAAACGGTTAAACCGTCTGATGTAATAAGCACGGGTTTAAAATATGTTTGTATACTTTCTGTTGCGGGAATAAGGATTTCACTTTGTCCTAAAATTTTGAGAGAGGAGAGCGTACAGCTTGTCTTAGAAAGAGTAAGCTCATCTACAAAGAAACCAAAATCGGATGCCCCGTCTGCAAAATGCAGTGAAAGGTTATATGTTCCTGTTTCGCCCGCATAAAAGGTGGTGGAAAAGGGTGCCCACTCGTCACCGCTACCACTGATATTTACAATAACGGTATTTGCGCCCGCCTCAAGAGACGCCTGCGTGCGCACAGAGGGGGAATGTATGCTGAGGGGATTTAATACATAGCCGCTTAATGTGTAAACATTTCCTTCCTCAAGCTGAATTTTCCCGCTGTAGTCAAGCACGTGGGTGGCTTTATCGTTTTTAACTTCGCCAAAGGGGTTATTGAGGAAAATACTCTGCCCCTCGCCAAAGGGATTAGACTCATCAAAGTATCCGCCCGACCACGAAAGAGCCTCCCCCTCAGAAGAAAACGAAAACGAAAAAATCTCGCCCTCTGCACGTGCGGCAAAGCCCGAAAGCATAGTCAGTATTAAACTTAATAAAAAGACGAGCTTTTTCATCAGTTCACCCCTTACATAATAATAAATACATTATATCTTATTTGGGAGTGTTTGTCCACCAAAAACAATAAAAGTTTACATACCATTAAAATGAAAGAAGAAAAATTTTTGCAAATTCTTTGTTTTTTTGCATCTTTTGTTTGTTTTTGTAATTGACGTAAGCACGTTGTTATGGTACTATTTAAAGGAATAATAAATTCACACAATGTGTCATATATACCGATTGGGTATATATGGTGAAAAGAGAATCAGGTGTAAATCCTGAACGGAACTGCCGCTGTAAGCGTCTTAGGATATATTTCGTGATGAAAGTCGGTCACTGAGGAATTGGGAAGGCTGAAATATATCTGCCTGAGGGCGTAAGTCAGAAGACCTGCATTGGGGGTGTCACCGTCTGCCGCAATTATCGGCATTGGGCGGTGGTTTCTGTTTGCGTGCAACAAATGGAAAGATTAACACAGGCACACAGCTGTGGCGTTTTTGCCACAGCTTTTTCTTATGTAGGAG
>JAZRQT010000199.1:0-2256 GCA_045650105.1 Clostridia bacterium
CTGTGCGGCGTTCATACGGGCGCATTAAACACACTTGACGATACAACTGAAGAGTCTATGGCAGAGCTTTATGAGCTTGCCAAAACTGCGCAGGCTGAGATTGTGGGCGAAATGCTGCAAAACAAAGACCATCCCGAAGCCTCAACATATTTTGGTGAAGGAAAGATGGAGGAGCTTCGCATAGCCGCACAAAGTCTTGGAGCAACGCTTTTAATTTTTGATGATGAGCTTACGGGAAGTCAGATAAGAAATATTGAAAGCTATACGGGCGTGCGCACCATTGACCGAAGCACCCTTATTCTTGACATTTTTGCGCAGAGGGCAATCTCAAAAGAGGGTAAAATTCAGGTTGAGCTGGCACAGCTTAAATATGCCCTTCCCCGTCTTTCGGGAATGGGTGCACAGCTTTCACGTCTTGGCGGCGGAATAGGTACAAGAGGACCGGGTGAAACAAAGCTTGAAAGTGACCGCCGTCATATTCACAGAAGGATACATTCCCTCGAAAACGAGCTTGCGGAAATTCAGGCACACAGAAATCTGCAAAGAAGCAGACGTGAAAAGGATAATGTCGTTGTTGCGGCACTTGTAGGCTATACCAACGCAGGAAAAAGCACGATTTTAAACTATTTCACGCAGGCTGATGTTTTGGCTGAAAATATGCTTTTTGCGACACTTGACCCGACTATGAGAAAGCTTTCGCTTCCTGACGGAAGAAACGGCGTAATAGTTGATACTGTAGGCTTTATAAGAAAGCTTCCCCACCACCTTATTGAGGCATTTAAATCAACGCTTGATGAGGCAGTACTCGCCGATGTTTTAGTACACGTAATAGATTCTTCAAACCCTGAAATGCATACGCAGATAAAGGTTGTTGATGAGCTTATAGCGTCACTCGGCTGCCGTGCAAAAAGAATTATTGCCGTATTTAACAAGTGCGATGTTGCGCCCCCCATTACGCCAAGACCTGAGGGGAATTATACCGACTTTGTGGAGGTAAGCGCAAAAAGCGGTGAGGGTATGGATAAGCTTTTAGAGCTTTTACACGATGCCCTCCCTGGAAAGAAGAGGGAAATCGAGGTTCTTATTCCATACAGCGACAGCAGAACGGCTGCCCTTCTTCACGAGAGTGAGGTTATCCTTGAAGAAGACTATGAAGCAGATGGAACACGTGTAAAACTGCTTGCAGACGAGGCGCTGTGTGCGCATCTGCAAAAATATATTGTAAACTAATGAAAGGAGGCGGCACACAGTGGAAAATTATAAAACTGTCCTGCAGGATGCAAGCGACGAAATGATCGAGAAAAAAAGCCGTTTTATAGGCTATTGCCGCCCCGTTAAAACGCAGGAGGAGGCAATTGCATTTATAAACGAAATACGTGCACTCCACCGTCAGGCAACACATAATGTATACGCATACGTTCTCAGGGAGGATAATATTATCCGCTATAGTGATGACGGAGAGCCTGCAGGAACGGCGGGTGTACCCGTGTTAGAGGTAATAAAAAAAGAGGGGCTGACCGATGTTGCCGTAGTTGTAACGAGGTATTTCGGCGGTGTTCTTTTAGGTGCGGGCGGTCTTGTCCGTGCGTATGGAAAAGGTGCAAAAATAGGTATAGATGCGGCAAAACGCATTAAAAAAATCTACTGCAATTTATATCTTGTAAGATGTGACTATTCCGCATACGGCAAGATTGAATATGCAGTAAATAACGGTGGATATATCCTTCGTGACAGTTCATTTGAAAACGATGTCTGCCTCACTGTGGGAGTTCGTGAGGGTGAGGACGAAGCATTTTTAAAAACAATTGCCGATATATCGGGCGGCAGTGCAAAAATAGATACCCTCGGCGGTGAATACATAACAAAAATGCTTTAGAAGGAAAAGCTATGCAGTACACATTTGGTTTAAGAGGACACGATATTGGGAACAATTTTGATTAATTTTACAGTGCGGTACGACAGAAAAATGCTGCGTGCCGCATTTTTCTTTTAATAATTAAGGATATTTTCTTTTAGGTATTGACATTATCACCCCTAAAATAGTAAAATAAAATGAAGTATTGTTATTTGTTGAAAGGACTGATTATTGTGGCAATAACTGCACCGAGAGGAACGGCAGATATACTTGCACCCGATATCCTTAAATGGAAATATATTGAAAGTAAAGTTTCGGATATAAGCGCACGCTTCGGCTACAGCGAAATACGCACACCTGTGTTTGAGCATACGGAGCTTTTTGAGCGTGGTGTCGGCGAC
>JAZRQT010000200.1:0-3240 GCA_045650105.1 Clostridia bacterium
GCGCTTGGGCATCATAACGACGATGCACTGGAGACGTTTATGCTTTCTCTTGTGTATGAGGGACGTGTAAACTGCTTTTCGCCCGTGACATACCTTGACAGAAAGGATATAACGCTTATAAGACCGCTTTTGTATGCGCCCGAAAATTATATAACAGGCTTTGCACGAAGATATGAACTGCCCGTAGTAAAAAATCTGTGCCCTGCCGACAAGCATACGAAGCGTGAATATGTAAAAGACCTTGTAAAACAGCTTGAAAAGGAAAATCCAGGCTTCAAAACGAGGCTTTTTACGGCAATTGAAAATGGCAAGGTAGGCGGTTTCGGCATGTTTCCTGAGAAATTATAAATTCGAAGTTCGAAATTCGAAGTGGATGTGGATTTTCTCCGCAGAGAAAATCTTCTGAAAGTAATATATATTAAATAAAAAGCTCGGAGAAAAAAAGTTTTCGCAAGTGCGAAAACATACCTTCATTTCGCATTTCACATTTCGAATTTTGCATTTAGAGATAATAATTATTGACAAAAGCATCCAATAATGATAAACTATATTAGCACTCCCAATGGTAGAGTGCTAATTATATTATTCGAAAGGAAGTTTTTATCATGGCAAAAAAGCAGTTTAAGGCAGAGTCAAAAAGGCTTTTGGATATGATGATTAACTCTATCTATACGCATAAGGAGATTTTCCTCAGAGAGATTATATCAAACTCATCAGATGCACTTGATAAGCTGTGCTACAAGTCACTCACTGAGGATGGCGTAAGCGTATCACGTGAGGATTTATTTATAAAGGTAACAATTGACAAGGAAAACCGTATTATAAAGGTAAGCGATAACGGTATTGGTATGACGGCAGAGGAGCTCCAGGAAAACCTAGGTACAATTGCACGCAGCGGCTCGCTCCATTTTAAAAACGATATGGAGAAGAAAGAGGATATTGATATTATCGGTCAGTTCGGTGTAGGCTTTTACAGAGCCTTTATGGTTGCGGACAAGGTAACTGTTATAACAAAGGCATACGGCGAGGAAATTGCAAACTGCTGGGAGTCAGACGGTGCAGACGGATATACAATCACACAGACTGCAAAGGATGCCTGCGGAACAGATATATATATGAAAATTAAAGAAGACAGCGAGGAGGAGCGTTACAGTGATTACCTTGAAACATATATGCTCCGCTCTCTTATAAAGAAATATTCTGACTATATCCGTTATCCAATTAAGATGGATATAGAAAAATCACGCAAAATAGAAAAGCCCGACAGCGAAAACCCTGAATATGAAAAGTATATAGAGGAAGAAACCGTAAACAGTATGGTTCCCATCTGGCAGAGAAGCAAGGATGATGTAACAGACGAGGAGCTTAACCGTTTTTATAAGGAAAAGTACTTTGATACAAAGGACCCTGCCCTTACAATCCGTGCAGATGTTGAGGGTGCATTTTCCTACAAAGCACTGCTCTATGTTCCGTCAAACACACCTATGGGATATTATACAAAGGAATATAAAAAGGGGCTGGAGCTTTATTCCTCAGGCGTAATGATTATGGACAGCTGCGAGGATATAATTCCCGAGCATTTCCGTTTTGTAAAGGGTGTTGTTGATTCGCAGGATTTGTCGCTTAACATTTCACGTGAGATGCTTCAGCACGACAGACAGCTTGGAGCAATCCGCAATAATATAGAAAAGAAAATCAAGCAGGAGCTTAAAAAACTACTCACAAATGACCCTGAAAATTATGAAAAGTTCTGGCAGAGCTTCGGTCTGCAGTTAAAGTACGGCATAGTATCAGACTACGGTGCACACAGAGAGCTGTTAAAGGATTTACTTCTTTACTACACGTCAGGTGAAAAGAAGCTTGTAACACTTGAGCGTTATGTTGAAACAATGCCCGAGGAACAAAAGTATATCTACTATGCCTGCGGTGAAACAATAAATAAGATAGATAATCTTCCCCAGACAGAGCCGCTTAAGGATAAAGGATATGCAATACTTTATATGACAGATGAGGTTGACGAATTTGTTATAAATATGCTCGGCGAAATTGACGGAAAGCAGTTTAAGAGTGTTAACGATAAAGACCTCGGAATTGAGAGCGAGGAGGAAAAGAATGATACGCAGATGAAGCAGGAGGAAAATCAGGTCATGCTTGACTATCTGCGTGACAGCCTTGACGGAAAGGTCAGTGCCGTAAGACTTTCAGGAAAGCTTAAGAGCCACCCCGTATGCCTTAGCACAGATGGCGAAGTATCACTCGAAATGGAGAAATACTTTGCGACAATACCCGGTGACCACCCCGATATAAAGGCGCAGAGAGTGCTCGAGATTAACCCTGCACATAAGGCGTTTTATATGCTGCAGGATATGTGGCAGCTTGATAAAGACAAATGTGCAAAGCTTGGTAAACTGCTGTATAGCCAGGCACTGCTGATCGCGGATATATCGCTTGAAAACCCTGCCGAATATACTGACCTTTTCTGGGAGTTAATCTAAGGAGAATGTGATAAAGCAGCACCGACCGTAAAAACGCATAAAATATATTTAAAAACATTTTTATTCGGTGTGTTGCACATAGATTATTTAATTGTTTTAGGAAGGAATTTGCCTTGTGCAAATTCCTTTTCTTTATATGCGTTTTTACTATGGGCAAACGTAACCTCTCGCAGTATCTATATACAGCTTCGGGTTCCGTTTACCCATTCTGCACTAATTTATCCCACCCTCCTATGGCGAATGTGATAAAGCAGCACCGACCGCAAAAAAGGAAGTCTGAATTTTCAGACTTCCTTTTTATTAGTTTTCTGTTTTTCTTTTTTCAAGAAGTGGCATACCGAGCTTTTCACGGATTTGGTTTTCAATATTATCGGTAAAGTCGGGGTTTTCAATCATATACTGCTTTACATTTTCTCTGCCCTGACCGAGACGCTGGTCATTATAGCTGAACCACGCACCGCCTCTTTTAATAATATCAAGGTTTACTGCAACGTCAAGCACGTTACCCTCTCTTGAAATTCCCTGACCGTACATCATATCAAATTCTGCCTCACGGAAGGGGGGTGCAACCTTATTCTTTACGATTTTTACACGTGTGCGGTTACCGATAAACTCACTGCCGTTTTTAAGAATTTCGGTACGGCGCACATCCATACGTACAGATGCATAGAATTTAAGCGCTCTACCGCCTGCGGTAGTTTCGGGGTTTCCATACATAACACCGATTTTTTCACGAAGCTGATTT
>JAZRQT010000201.1:0-2594 GCA_045650105.1 Clostridia bacterium
TTTACAGAAATAGCAGTTGTCAAATCCGCAAAGCTGAATGGACATCCCGGGCATCGCATCGTCAATGTAGCGAACAAGCTCCATAGCATCTCTTGAAAGCTCCAACTTCCAGAGATATTCCTTCTTTTCCATATCATAAATTCCACCACCATTATAGCAACCGATGGGGGCGTGGGGTTTTACAATATCATATATTTTTCCGACAATTACGGGAGGTCTTCCTGTTACGATAGTGAAAAGTCCACCGTTTTCCTTGAAATATTCGATTGCATCAAGGTTTTCACGGGAAATGGATTTATCGTTCCTTAAAAGCGTTCCGTCAAGGTCGGTTGTAATTAAAATTCCTTCAAATTTTTTCATGAGTATCAACTCCTTTTAACCAAGGCAACATTATAACACAATAAAAATTTTATTGCAAGAGGGAAAATCGTGTATAATTTGTGTATAAATAGAAATGCTACAAGCTGGTGCTTTTCGTATTTCGGTACCCGTCGGCGCACCACTCGCCTAAAAACGATTATCAATCGTTTTCTTTACGCCCCGTGCTCACTTTGAGTTCAAGTCTCCTATGCGAGAAAAAAACACCATATCCCTAAAGGGATACGGTGTTTTCTGGTCTGAGTGGGGAGACTTGAACTCCCGGCCTCTTGAACCCCATTCAAGCACGCTACCAAACTGCGCTACACCCAGATATGTTACTCAACTATTATAATCAAACATATGGCAATTGTCAAGTAAAAATTTTAAAAATTTGCGGACAAGCCTTAAATTAGCTTGTCCGCAGAATTTACTCAGGAATATTCATATCCTCGGCTGTTTCAATAAAATGCTCGTTTTCACTGTATATAACGGGGTCAGAATAACTTAAAACCTCTCTCTTGCTTGAGGACTGACCTACAGTTACACTGTCGCCCTCATTAAGCTCTACACCCGTTGCCATAAGACTATACTGACTAAGCATAATTGTCGATTTCTTTTCGCCGTTTATAAATATTTTACTTTTTTCGGTAAAACCGCTTCCCTGAACGTAAAGGGCTTCGCCCATAACCTTTATGTTTTCCGCTATAATGGGAAGTGTACCCATACGCATATCGGTCATTATATATGGCTTTTCCCCGCCAAACTGATAGTTTTCCCCATAGAGCATATCGTATGCAAGATAGCGGATGCTTTCCTGATACTCTTCCTCTGTAAGAGTGCTGTTTTCATCACTTTTCATCTGATGCAGTTTTGTAAGGTTTCCGCTGTTAAAGCCAATTGACTTCATTATTTCTCCGCTAAGCTCATACGTTCTTAAATCCTTGACCTTTTTTTCAAGACCGAAGTTGTTCCACGTTACATATTCTGTAGCATAGGAATTCCCGGTTGTAAGGTCATCGCTTTCAAGACCGATGCTCGGCAGATGGTCGCCGTACGCTATAAGCAGGGTAGGTCTTTTACGGTTTTCAAGTGCTGAAATCAGGCTTCCGAGGAACATATCCATCTCCCACACCTGATTTATATAATACTGCAACGCACAAAGCTCCGGCTCGGTAAAATTATCACTTTCTATTTTTATTACATTATCACTGCCCGCAATAGGCTCTGACGGGAAAGCACCATGTCCCTGCACTGAAACTGTCCATACAAACCTTGGATTATTTTCATCTATGCCGTTTTCTTCGTCAGTGTAGGTAAGTGCATTCATAATTTCCTCTGTAAGAACCTTGTCCTTACACCAGCCGTAGGGCGTTGTCTCAAAATCATACATATATTCTTTGGACTGGAAGCTGTCAAAACCCATTCTGGGGTACACCTTATCACGGTCATAGAAATTACCTGTATGATTATGAATTGCGTGGGCGCTGTATCCCTGATTTTTGAGATTATATGCGAGCGATTCAACGCTTTCTTCAAGCATTATTGTTTTATACGGATATTCACCGGGACCAAAGTTATCAAGGTTAATTCCCGTCAGCACCTCAAACTCTGTATTTGCAGTACCTCCGCCAAAAGAAGGAACAAAGAGAGTTCCGCCCGAGAAATTTTCCCGAAGGTATGTGTGAATTGGTGCGGGGTCATCAGAAAACGTCATTCCCTTAATAGTCTTAGGGTCTATAAAGGACTCAAGCTGAATAAGGATAATGTCAGGCTTAATCTCGGGGGAATTATTCTGTGCAGGAAGCTTGCTCAAAAGCTCTGCCGTTTTCTCCTCACCATAGTCAGCAGGCTTTTTTATGCCCGTATCAAGCATACTGCTTGAAAAACAGTACACAAATCCGTAATCCTTATATGCGCCGACTAAATTGCCGAAATCGGAGCTTATCGCCTTTATATTATGTGCCAGATTTGTCGCAATCATCACACAGATAAGCACGCCTATAATAGATGCAGTATTTTTTCCGTAATGCACCTTTCCGCTGATTTTCGGTCCTACTATCCACAATGCTATAATAGCAAGGAGTAATACGCCAACAGCACAGTAGAGCAAAATTCTCTGCGGTTTAGTAAGATACATCAAAATAAGGCTGAGCTTTACCACCTGAAAATCTATAGCACCCAGCGGCGTTACTCTGTAGGAAAGCACAACATTATTTATAAGACCGCATATAAGC
>JAZRQT010000202.1:0-2970 GCA_045650105.1 Clostridia bacterium
GGCGAAATAGTTGTCGCAGAGGTTGGCATCCGTGTAAAATATGATGAAATCCGTGAGAGTACGTGTGTGCCGATTACGGGAAAGCTTGTAAAATCAATGCTACCTATAAGAAAACGCTACTCACACAAAGGAAGCTTTGGTACAACCGTAATAGTTGCAGGCAGTAAAACAATGCCCGGTGCGGCGGCAATGGCGGCAATGGCGGCATATAAAAGCGGCTGTGGTGTGGTGAAGATTATTGCCCCGGTGTCAATATGTCAGGTTTTGAATATATTGGTAAAGGAGGCTATCGTTATTCCTCAGGCGGAGGAAAACGGTGTAATGAGCCCAAATCTCAGCGATGAGGGAGCAGCGGCACTTGCAAGGGCGGACAGCGTTCTTATAGGTCCGGGACTTGGAAAAGGACGTCATAGCGAGCTTATAGAAAATGTGCTCAGTGTAACGAGCGCAGGTGTGATAATAGATGCAGACGGCATCAATGCCCTTTCGGGAAAGCTTGATATAATACGTAATAAAAACGTGCTTCTTACTCCGCACGTGCTTGAATTTTCACGCATAAGCGGTTGTGATGTAAAAGATATAGAGAGCCGTCGCATAGCCCTTGCTGATAAATTTGCACGTGAAAACGGCGTGACACTGCTACTCAAAGGTGCAAGAACGGTTATAGCATACGGAGGAAGCAACAAGTACATTTCCCTTGATGCGACAAGCGCACTTGCAAAGGCAGGCTCGGGTGATGTTTTGGGCGGAATTATAGCTTCTTTGTCCTCTCAGGGAATGTCGCTGACAGACAGCGGAGCGGCAGGCTGCTATATACATACACGCACCGGGTTTATTGCAGAAAAAGAGATAGGTGCACGTGGCACTACGGCTGACGACCTTATAAAACTTATTCCTGAAAGCTTCAGGCAATTGTAAATTATTTCTTTTAGATGTATGGGATGGGCAAATTATGTGCATAATTACGGATGTAGATTGCACAAGTGGTTGGCTACATAGCCTGCAGAAAATAATTCATTGGAATAACTTACATTTGACCTGCCGTGAAAAATGTAGTATACTTTATATAGTATTTATTGCAGGGGAGGGCATGTCAGATGGAGGGAAAGGCTCATCGCACAATATCCGTCACACTGCCCGATTTGCTCGTGGAGGAGGTAGATAACCTCGCCACAGCAGATAATCGGTCACGAAGTGAGGTTATTAAGCTGGCACTAAGACAATATGTCAGCGAAAAAAGAAGAATAGAACTTAAAGAACAGATGAAAAGGGGATACCTTGAAATGGGCGATATAAATCTTGAAATCGCCGAAAATTCTCTGTTATCCGATGAAAGTGCATATGAAATCTACGAGGAATTTTTATCGGAGAGTGAAAATTGTGATAGTAAAACGCGGTGACATTTTTTATGCTGATTTAAGTCCGGTTATAGGTTCTGAACAAGGTGGTGTGAGGCCTGTTCTTGTGGTGCAGAACGATGTGGGGAACAAATACAGCCCTACCGTTATTGCCGCCGCAATAACAAGTAAAATCAACAAGGCGAAGATGCCGACGCATATAGAAATTGATGCGCAGCAATACGGGCTTTCCCGTGACAGTGTGATTTTGCTTGAACAGGTGCGCACTATTGATAAACAGCGCCTTCGGGAAAAAATCGGAAGATTGGATGAACTGCAGATGATAAAAGTAAATGATGCTATATCGGTCAGCTTTGGATTGGTATAGGAAAGGATGGTACTTATGAAGAAAAGACTTGCAATCATTATGGGAGTGCTGTGCGTGATGTTTGTGGCAGGCTCCTATGCGGCAGAGCCGGGCACAGAGGCAGACCCACTTATAACAAAAAGCTACATTGAAAGTGTAGTTTATCCTGCTATGAGGTTTAAGGTTGTTGATGTTCCTGCAGGAAAGAGTGTTATATGCGGCGCAGGAACGGAACTGATACTTAGGATGGGAACTTGCTCTGTTATTGGAACGCAAAAGGGCGGACTGAGTGATGTAACAATGGGCTTTGACCTTCCGAGCGGCACAGTAGTTCAGGGAAATCATCTTCTGATTGTTCCGCTTGACGACCAGAGGGGCGTAAAAACCTCTACCGATTGCATATTTATGATTAAGGGAAATTATACAATTAAATAATAAATAATGCGATGTGAAAATAATCACATCGCATTATTTATTATTTCCAAAATTACAAGATGCAGTGGATAAAATACATAAAAGAAATATTTCATTTTATATTTCCCCCGTGCGCCCGAATACATTAAAAGAAGCACTGATGCGTAAAGAGAGTAATACTGAATACCTCCAAGTGATAAAGAAAGAATGAAAAGACCTACAGTGAAGAGGGCAACATTAAAAGTGCGTGAATATTCATCCTTTGGCGTAACAACACTTGCAAAAAGAGGAAGCATTATTCCTGGGAAGCCGTAGTCGATTTCAAAATAGAGGGTAAAAATATATATAAGTGTTACTAATAAGGGAAATAATAGTGCCTTTATATATAAGCCTTGCCTGAGTGCTTTAAGACAATGCTGCAGTGAAAATATTAAGGCAATTGAAAGGGAGAAGGTAAGAAGTACATTCAGGTACATATCTCCCTCGGAATAAAAATATGCGCACTGACAGACAAGTGCAAGAATAAATATTGTCAGGAAATACCGCAGTTTGTTTTTTGTGTACCGACAACCCTCGGCAATCATATATGCAAAAATGGGGAAGGCAAGCCGCCCGATAATACGAAAGATTATAACATCGGGAAAGAAGATGTAACCAATATGGTCAATAAGCATGGAAATGGCGGCAATTATTTTCAGTGTGTTTCCGCTTAAAAAGCAAAGCATAGGCTATTCCTTTCTTCCGTTTTCAATTTTCAATTGAAAATGTGACGATTTGTGGACTGTCCCCAAATCGTGACATTTTGTTATTTAAAATTAAGCTGACCAAGACATGCTTTGCGCAGGTGGTCAT
>JAZRQT010000203.1:0-2154 GCA_045650105.1 Clostridia bacterium
TTTTTTAATATATTTGGAGGTAATATTATGGCAAAGATTATCGGTATTGACTTAGGTACAACAAATTCCTGCGTTGCAGTTATGGAAGGCGGCGAGCCTACCGTTATTGCTAACGCTGAGGGTGCAAGAACAACCCCCTCTGTTGTAGCTTTTACAAAAACAGGTGAAAGACTTGTAGGTCAGGTTGCAAAAAGACAGGCAGTAACAAATCCTGACAGAACAATAATTTCTATAAAGAGAGAAATGGGTACAAATTACAAGGTAAATATAGACGACAAGGCGTACACTCCTCCGGAAATCAGTGCAATGGTGCTTTCAAAGCTCAAGGCTGATGCAGAAAGCTATCTTGGCGAAACAGTTTCTCAGGCGGTTATTACAGTTCCCGCATATTTCTCTGATGCACAGCGTCAGGCAACAAAGGATGCAGGAAAAATTGCAGGTCTTGAGGTTCTTCGTATAATTAACGAGCCTACTGCTGCAGCGTTTGCATACGGTATGGATAAGGAAAACGACCAGAAGGTTATGGTATATGACCTCGGCGGCGGTACGTTCGACGTATCTATTCTTGATATCGGTGACGGTGTATTTGAAGTTCTGGCAACAAACGGTGACACACGCCTTGGCGGTGACGATTTTGACGATGCTATCATAAATTATCTTGTAGCGGAGTTTAAAAAGGAAAACGGCATTGACCTTTCAACTGACCGTATGGCTATGCAGAGACTTAAGGAAGCTGCAGAAAAGGCAAAGATTGAGCTTTCAGGTGTTACAACAAGCACAATCAATCTTCCCTTCATCACTGCAGATGCGTCAGGTCCCAAGCATCTTGACATCACTCTTTCAAGGGCGAAGTTTAACGAGCTTACCGCATCGCTTGTAGAGCGTACAATCATTCCTACAAAGAAGGCTCTTTCTGATGCAGGCCTTACAACAAATGATATTGACAAGGTACTGATGGTTGGCGGTTCAAGCCGTATCCCCGCAGTTAACGAGGCTGTTGAAAAGCTTATCGGTAAAGCTCCTGACAAGGGTATTAATCCTGATGAATGTGTTGCTCTCGGTGCGGCAATCCAGGCAGGTGTTCTTGGCGGTGACGTTAAGGATATTGTCCTTCTTGACGTAACACCCCTTTCCTTGGGTATCGAGACAATGGGCGGCGTTTGCACAAAGCTTATTGAAAGAAATACAACAATTCCCACAAAGAAGAGCCAGATTTTCTCAACTGCGGCTGACAATCAGACAAGTGTTGATATTCACGTTCTTCAGGGTGAAAGAGAAATGGCGGCAGACAATAAGACACTCGGTAACTTTATGCTTTCAGGTATTGCACCCGCTCCCCGTGGAGTTCCGCAGATTGAGGTTACATTTGATATAGATGCAAACGGTATCGTAAATGTAAGTGCAAAGGACCTCGGAACAGGTCAGGAGCAGAAGATTACAATTACTGCATCATCAAATCTTTCTGATGAAGATATTGATAAGGCAGTAAAGGAAGCAGAACAGTACGCAGAAGAGGATAAGAAGCGTAAGGAAGCTATCGACATCCGTAACAATGCAGACCAGCTTGTATATCAGAGTGAGAAAACACTCACAGAAATTGGCGACAAGGTTGAGCAGGCTGATAAAGATGCAGTTCAGGCTGAAATAGACAAGGTTAAGGAAGCACTTAAGGGCGATAATAACGACCTTATTAAGAGTGCTACCGAGGCACTTCAGCAGAAGTTCTATGAAATCAGCTCTAAGCTTTATGCGCAGGCAAATCCGCAGGGACAGCCGGGCGCAGATGCAGGTGCACAGCAGGGCGAAAACGTATATGATGCTGATTTCACCGATACAACAGAAAACTAATAAAGCATAATTAAGAATGCAGAGTGCGAAGTGGAGGAAGAATGTGGAATTCGAAGTTCGAAATTCGAAGTTCGAAGTGAATGTGGATTTTCGCCATATCGAAAATCGTCCATCATTTCGCATTTTGCATTTTAATTCAGAGGTGCAATATGGCAGATAAGAGAGACTACTATGAGGTGCTCGGCGTACAAAAGGGAGCATCTGATGACGAAATAAAAAAAGCATACAGAAAGCTTGCAAAAAAATATCATCCTGACCTTAACAAGGACAATCCTGAGGCAAGCGACAAGTTTAAAGAGGCGGCAG
>JAZRQT010000204.1:0-3186 GCA_045650105.1 Clostridia bacterium
ATTCCTGCAAGAAAAAACCTAATACCTGCAAAAAGCATTGTAGACGGCACATCCTTGTCAGGGAGCATCAGTTCATACCCCGTTTTAATAAAGGGTGTTGCACTGCCCCACAACGCACAGCAGAGTATTGCCGCAACTGTCACAAAAAATACATTTGTAAAAAGCTTGTTCTTTGTTTTTTCCATCACTATTCTCCGTTTCTATCGCAAAAACAAACCCCAAGGTCCCATACGACTTTGGGGTTTGTTTGATTAGCAATTTGTTTTTTATTCAGCCATAGGTGTAACAACAATTGTCTTCGCAACGAATGCGCCGTTATTATAAGCGCCGGTTGCTATGATATAGTCGCCTTTCTTAATATTCTTAAGAGCAAGCTCCTTACCTGTTTCACCATTAATAATCTTGGCATTGATTGTTGTACCAAGCTTACTTACGAAAATCTGCTCACTGACACTGCCTGTTGTTCCTGCAGCAATCATATTGATATATCCGTATGCAGTGCTTACACTGTCAACCGTACCTGACTTCGTAGTTACGCTTGATGCTGAATTCTGCTCAACCTTTGTTGCAGTAGAGCCTGAAAGTGTAAGTGTAACTACGTTTCCGAGTCTGAGGTCATATACACTTGCCTCAGCGCCGCCTACAACAAACTTTGCATTCATAGCAATAGGATATTCCTTTTCGGCGCCGCCCACTGAAATTGTAACAGATGACTGCGATGCTATCTTAAGTGCAGTAACACTTCCTGTAACATTTCCCTTGGAGCTTGTTGCAATAATCTTTGAAATATCTCCACGTGTTATTGTAAGAACAACCTTGTCCCCTACAAAAATCTCACGAAGAGATGCCTTTTCGCCGTCACGACGTACTACCGCATTTTCAGAAACTGTATACTCTGCCACGGTTTCCTTCTTACTTACTTCGTCTACTGTAAGAACGCTGAGCGTTATAGGTGATGAAAGGCCTATCTTCTCAACAACGCCCTGAACTGTTGCCTCGGCAGTCTGACGGTCCACTGATACAATGTCTGTTCCCAAAAGCTTAACAACAACATAATCGCCAAGCTTAACAGAATCAAATTCATCAGCAACTCCATCTGTTGTTACATCAAACTCTTCGTTTGCATAGTAGGTAACAACTTCCTCTGTTCCCTCAACCTTTACACTGAGCTTAACAAAGCTCTTTCTTGAAACAATAGACTCAATTGTGCCTTTAACAGTCTTGTTTGATACAGGGTTTACTGCTTCAATTGAATAGATGCTCTTGCCGTGTCTTACAACAACGATATTGCTCTCTTCGAGAATGTCGCCAAGCTCTGCCTTTGCGCCGTCAATGATAATCTTTACATCATCTGATACGATATAGCTTTCATCACTGCCTGTGCTGCTTTCAAAATCGATTACACCGCCATCGGTGTCAACCTTTAATGCAACACCTGCCGTAACACTCATATCAAGCTTGTTCATAATTCTGTAAAGCAGAACACAAACCTGTGCACGGCTTAAAGGAGCCTTTGCATCAAATACGATTGAGCCATCGTCCTTTTCCACACCGTTCATAAAGCCGTTTTCAACAACGTATGCTATATAATCTACGGCATCGTCGGGAATTTCATCTACATCATCAAACTCGAGCTTTGCCTTGTTTGCATCAGGAATTTCCTCATCCATAAGATTTGCAAGAAGAATTGCCGCATCACTGCGGGGGAATTCATCTGAATATTGCTCATCCTCAAGGTATTCACCGATTTTGTCCTCGTCCATAATTCCCTTATAAAGAAGGAATGCAAGCTCCTTCTTAAAGGAGTCGTATACGCCAAGGTCAAGCTCCCCGAGCATATACTGATATTTTTCATACGCAAAATCAGCAATCTTTGCATACTCTGCATTTGAATATCCGCTTACACGGGAGAAAAGAAGCAGAGCCTCTATCTTGCTGACAGACTTATCAGGTTTAAATGTACCGTCTGTATAACCCTTGATAATTCCAAGGTTTGTCATTTCTTCAATCTGCTCGGCTGCCCAGTCGTGGTCGGGTGAAAGGACATCCGGAAAAGCATTAGCTGCAAGTGCAGTTGATGCAACGCAGGTAATAATCATAGATAATGCGATAATAACTGACAGAAATCTGTTTTTCATTTCTATCGTCCTCCTTCCTGTACTTAAATATATAATATCATATTAATTTGCAAAGTGCAACACAAAAATACAAAAAAATGTGTCAAACAGACTATTTTTTTGTTAAAATTACACTACATTTAGTATTGCAAGAAATTTTATTGCCTATCTGTTAAAATTACATATTTTAATTGAATTTGGCGATTGTTTATGATATACTGTAAAGAAGCATATTATGCTTGAAAGGATGAAATCTATGTTATGTACCAGATGCAACAAAAATGTTGCTGTAATATTTGTAACAAGGCTTGAAAACGGAAAAAGCATTAACGAAGGGTTATGTATGCCGTGTGCAAGGGAGCTTGGCATTAACACGATGCAGCAGATGGCAGGCGGCCTTGATATGGGTGATATGGAAAACCTTGAATCGCAGATGATGGATTTTTTAGGCAATGGCGATACTGACGGCGATGAAGTTGACAATCCGTTTGGCAATTTCCTTGCCAATATCTTCGGCGGATTCCCGCAAAAAGGCGAAAATCCTGAACCTCAGAATACAGACGGCGTTAAAGCAAAGGATAAAAAGCATAAGGAAAAGAAGAAAAAGCTTCTTGACACATACGGTACCAACCTCACGCAAAAGGCCCGTAATGGTGAAGTTGATATGGTTGTAGGACGTGAGAGGGAGATTGAGCGTCTTGTTCAGATACTTAACCGCCGTACAAAGAATAACCCTGCCCTGCTTGGTGAGCCGGGCGTTGGTAAAACAGCCATTGCAGAGGGCTTTGCAGAAAGAATTGTCAGTGGTAATGTTCCCGAAAAATTGCTTGATAAGGAAGTATATCTTCTTGATTTTACTGCAATTGTGGCAGGAACGCAGTACAGTGGACAGTTTGAGGCAAGGCTCAAAGGAATTATTGAGGAAACGAAAAAGCTTGGTAATATAATATTGGTAATTGACGAGCTTCACAATATAGTAGGCGCAGGCGATGCCGAGGGCGCAATGAGCGCCGCAAACATTTTAAAGCCCGCCCTTGCCCGTGGCGAAATTCAGGTAATCGGCGCAACG
>JAZRQT010000205.1:0-11438 GCA_045650105.1 Clostridia bacterium
ACAATTTCCGCTGCTGACGGGCAATTTTTAGTCCATTTTGAAAATAAGTTTTTCAATGCGGACGGCGCAACGAAAGAAAAGCAAATTTATAAACAAAGACCAATTATTATTTATCTTGCACGCCCGAAACTGAAATCGCCCCTGCGAGGTCGTTTTGGGGTCCGGGGAATCGAAACCCCGGCGCTTTTGGTACTTTTGGCGCTCAAAAGTACATATTGCCGAGCGCTCCGCTCATTTTTAAGCATCGCTTATCTGTTACGCAAAGTAATTTTCCCAAAAAACAAAATATGCTTTTATATATTCCATATTTTTTATTTTAGCACATATAAAAGCATATTTCAATATAAATATTCCCTGTTAGGGCATATTTTTCAGTGTTATATGCCTTATTATATAATATAGGTGGTGAATTACTATGGATGAAAAAGATTTTGCAGTGCGTCTTGCCCAACTTCGAACAAAGAAAAACGTATCTGCTCGCGAAATGAGTTTATCAATAGGACAAAATCAAGGATATATTAACCACATAGAAACAGGGCAAGGAACGCCCTCTTTGGCAGCCATTTTCTATATTTGTGAATATCTTGGAATTACTCCGAGCGAATTTTTTGATTTTGAAGTTACCAATCCTGCAAGGCTGAGTAAAATAAATGAGTATTTAAAAAAGCTAAATGACGAACAGCTTGAAATGGTTGAAAATCTCGTTAAGAATTTAGCCGATAAATAATTTCATATGCAAAAATGCGTCATATGCAGAACTGTTTAAATTACGGCAGTTCTGTTTTTATTTCTTACAAAAATAATTACCCCCACACATTGAAATTATAATTTTATTATGTTAAAATTACTTACGGAGGTGATAGAGGTTGGAGCGCACAATACTTCACTGTGACTGCAACGGATTTTTTGCATCGGTTGAATGTGCACTTAATCCGTCGCTTAAGGATGTCCCTATGGCAGTAGGCGGCAGTGTTGAGGCACGCCACGGAATAATCTTAGCGAAAAACGAGCTTGCAAAAAAGTATAACATTCAAACTGCAGAAACAATCTACAGTGCAAAAAGAAAATGCCCTTCTCTTGTAATAGTTCCGCCGCATCACGACCTTTATCAGGAGTACAGTGAAAGAGTAAATAAAATTTACAGCGACTATACCGACCTTATTGAGCGTTTTGGAATTGATGAAAGCTGGCTTGACGTGACAGGCTCAAAACAGCTTTTCGGCAGTGGCGAAGAAATTGCCGCAATTCTCAGAAAACGTGTCCGGGAGGAAATCGGTATTACGATTTCCGTCGGCGTTTCGTTTAATAAGGTTTTCTCTAAGCTTGGCAGTGACTACAAAAAGCCTGATGCAACAACCGTTATTTCCAAAGAGAATTATAAAGACATCGTATTTCCCCTCCCCGTGCGTGATTTACTGTTCGTAGGGAAGCGCACGGCAGAAACTCTCGGACGAATGGGAATAAAAACCATCGGCGACCTTGCAGAAAGTGATGAAAAGGTTCTCCATAGGCTCCTCGGCAAGGCGGGAACAACCCTTTACCATTATGCACGGGGCGAGGATAATTCCCCCGTTGACCCACACGCAAATGATGAGGTTAAATCCGTAGGAAACGGAATGACCTTTAAAAGGGATTTGTGCGGTGAAAGGGATGTTATATGCGGTATCTCCCACCTTAGCGAAAGTATTGCCGCACGTATGCGGCAAAAGAGACTTAAATGCACAGTAGTGCAGGTCACAATAAAGGACCCTGACCTCATCTCCATAGTCCGTCAGGAAAAGCTTGATAGTCCGACTAACCTTGCAAAGGAAATCACGCAAAAGGCTATGGAAATCATCCGTCATAACTGGAACTTAAAGAAGCCTATCCGTATGCTGACAGTAACAGGATGCGGTATAGTCAGTGAGGATGCCCAGACACAGATAAGCTTTTTTGACGGGGAAAAAGAAAATTCCAAGCGGGAAAGCCTCGAAAAAACGCTTGATGCCATCCGTGACAAATACGGAAAAGATTCCGTTATAAACGCAAATATTTTGGAAAATGATTTAGGGATATAAAAAAGTGTGCTGCAGCACACTTTTTTATATCCCTTTTTCCCGTATAGGAATTTGCGTAAAATTAAAACGCATGAAACTATGTTTGCACAGAGTCAGAGTGCGAAATGGGTGAAGCGGCACGCTTCTTATCATCAAAATACACTCTTATATCCTCTGCATTTTTAAGACTTATTCCCTTAACCGCTGCAAGGTCATTAACCGATGCGGTTTTTATTTTTGCAATGCTGCGAAAATGCTTTAAAAGTGCAATGCGCTTTTGCTTTCCTATGCCTTCGATTTTTTCAAGCTCACTTTCCATTGCATTTTTGCGATGGAGAGAGCGGTGGTATTCAATTGCAAAGCGGTGCACCTCGTCCTGAATATTTGTAACCATATGAAAAACCGATGATGTCGGATTAAGATATACCTCCCCCTCATCACTAAGTAGTGCACGTGTACGGTGTTTATCATCCTTTACCATACCAAATACGGGTATATCTATATTCATTTCTTCAAAAAGCGATTTTATCGCATTTAACTGTCCTTTCCCGCCGTCAAGCAGTATAAGGTCGGGGAGCCTCTCGAATTTACCGTCCCCCTCACGCATTTCGTGCGTAAATCTGCGTGAAAGCACTTCTCTTAAGGATGCGGTATCGTCCGCCCCCTCTACCGTTTTTATTTTAAAGCGGCGATATTCACTCTTTACACTTTTACCGTTTTCAAAAACGACCATTGAGGCAACAGCGTCACTTCCCGAAATGTGGGAAATATCATAGGACTCAATTCTGTCGGGAATTACTTCAAGCCCAAGTGCCCTTGCAAGCTCCGTCACAGATTGACTGCGAAGCTTTTCACGAACAGCCTTTGTTTTGTAGTTTTCTATGTTTTTACGGGCATTGTTGTATGCCATATCGACGGTCTTTTTGTTCCCGCCACGTGAGGGTACTTTTATATATGCCCGTTTTCCTCTTTTTTCGGTCAGGAATTCTTCCGTCGCTTCAAGCTCGTCAATATAATGTGACAAAAGTATAGTATGCGGAATAAAGTTGTCACGTGAATAAAAGCTCAGCACAAATTCACTAAGAAGCTGCCTGCAATCGTGATTGATTGCATCTGAAAGGTCGAAGCTGTCTTTCCCGATAAGCCTTCCGCCCCTTATATAGAAAACCTCTGCCGAGGCAAGGTCATCCTCTGCGCAGACAGCAATAACATCAATATCTCCGCCGCTGTCGGTGATAACCTTTTGCTCCTCCCCAAGTCTTTTTACAGATGCAGCCCTGTCACGAAGAAGTGCCGCACGTTCAAACTCAAGGGCGGCGGATGCCTCCATCATTTCTTTTTCAAGGCTTGCTATGACCTCTTCATCCTTACCCTCAAGAAAGCTTACAATATTTTTGTAAATTCTGCGATACTCCGCCTGCCCGACATTCCCCTGACAAACACCGCTGCAACGCCCCATTGCATAATAAAGGCACGGTCTGTCCTTCTTTAAATCACGGGGGAATTGCTTTTTACAGTGCGGCAGTAAAAATATATTTTTGAGCAGCTCCATCGTTTCCTTTATGGAATAACCGCTCGGATAAGGGCCGAAATATTTTGCACCGTCATTTTCAATTTTCCGCACGAAAAGCATCCTCGGATATTCCTCGTTAAGGGTTATTTTTATATACGGATAATGCTTATCATCCTTTAAAAGAATATTGTAGCGAGGCTTATTCTCCTTAATCAGATTTGATTCAAGCACCAGCGCCTCCATCTCACTGTCACAGATTATATAATCAAGGTCACACACCTTTGAAACCATTATGGCGGTTTTTGCGCTGTGGCGGGCACTGCTTTGAAAATACTGCCGCACACGGTTACGAAGAATTTTTGCCTTGCCTACATATATAATCCTGCCGCTTCCGTCCTTCATCATATATACACCCGGCTTTTGCGGAAGCTTATCAAGTTTTTCTTTTATAATTTCATTCATAACGGTTCTCCCCAAAAATAAATAGGGGCGGTCTCCGACCGCCTCCCATCAAAGAATTTGCATTGCTATATTTACATATATAATCAGCGATACTGCGTCAATAATTGTCGTAATAAACGGGCTTGCCATAACGGCAGGGTCAAAGCCGATTTTACTTGCAATCATAGGAAGCACGCAGCCAACAATTTTTGCAACTGTAACCGTAACTAAAAGTGTTATGCAGATTACTGCCGCAACGCTCGCCTCTGCCCCAACCAAAAAGGAAAGCACAAAGAAATTAATAAATGCAAGCGTCACTCCGCATAAAATCGCAACACGCATTTCCTTCCATATTACACGAAGGACATCACGAAACTCTATTTCACCGATAGAAAGGCCACGGATTACCGTAACTGACGCCTGACTTCCGCAGTTACCGCCCGTTGCCATAAGCATCGGAATACTTGCCACCAAAAGCGAATTGGTGAGTGCATTTTCATATCTTGTAATAATTCCACCCGTAAATGTCGCTGAAAACATAAGAAGCAGAAGCCACGGAATACGGCTCAGATACATCTTAAAAACTGCCGTTTTAAGATAGGGTTTATCAAGAGGCGTGATAGCCGCCATCTTTTCAATATCCTCTGTCGTTTCCTCCTGCAATACGTCCATTACGTCATCGACGGTTACAATACCCACAAGACGATTTTCAACGTCTACAACGGGCATTGCGGAAAGGTCGTATTTTGTAAAGTTGTGCGCAACCTCTTCACGGTCTTCGGTGGTAAGGGCACTTATGACATCCTCTGTCATAATCTCCTCCATTGTGGCATTTTCATCTGCCAGAAGAAGCGCACGCACCGTTACGATACCAAGCAGCTTTCTGTTGTCACTCGTTACATAACAGGTATTGATTGTTTCCTTATCGATACCCGTTCTGCGGATGCGCTTAATAGCATCCTCTACAGTCATTCCAGGGCGCAGGCTCACATACTCCGTCGTCATAATGCTTCCTGCACTGTCCTCGGGATACTTTAGTATCTCGTTAATCATTTTTCTTTTTTCGGGGTCTGCCTGCCTGAGTATTCTGCGCACTACGTTTGCGGGCATTTCCTCCACAATATCAACGGCATCATCGACATAAAGCTCATCCACGACCTCTTTAAGCTCACTGTCGCTAAAACTCGTTATAAGGATTTCCTGCTGGTCCTCCCCCATTTCTACAAAGGTATCCGCCGCAAGCTCCTTCGGAAGGAGCCTGAAAAGAAGCGGTACAACCTCCGCTCTGCACTCTTCAAGCATTGCGGCAATATCTGCCGCATGCATTGTTTCCAGCACGTCACGTGCCGCAGTATACTTTTTCCCCTCAAGAAGCAGTGCAAGTGTTTCTCCGAGGGAAGTTGTCATATTTTCTGCCATAAAATCTCCTCACTTCCTTATATTTTGGAAGCAAGCAAAGCCAAAACGGGCAGATTAAATATTTCTGCAAAAAATGAACGCAGAAATACCCTGCCCCCACGTTCGGGCAATACCTGCACTGTTATTTCCTCCTGCGTCCATCTTTTTCACCTCACAATAATGATTTATATTTATATAATACTGCTAAGTACAGTACTTTGTCAAGACTTAAAAAGCTTTCGCATTTTTTCCTCTATACTTTTTCTGCGCATCTGTGTTTCCTGCACGTCAACAATATATTTTCCGTCGGAAAATATTATTACATCACCCTCACGGGCATTTTCCAAAAGCTCTCTCTTTACATCAACTGTTCCGCCGCTTTCTTTTTCAAGAACGGCAAAATCCCCCTCAAAACGGTCAATAATATATTTTTCCATTACGCCCATCTCCGTTATTTTGTATGCTGACTGAAGGTTTCACTGAATATATGGCTGCCGTCATTCTTATCCGTATCGGTATGATAGTAAAGATAATCGTGCTCTTCGGGCTGCATTGCAGCCTTTATTGATGCAAGTCCGGGGCTGCAGATTGCACCTATGGGAAGTCCTGCGTTTTTATAAGTGTTATACGGGGACTCCACCTCTAAATCCTTATACAAAACACGCTCAACATCGTAAAGACCGTCTGAAATTGCGTACACAACGCTCGCATCAATCTGCAGGCGCATATCAATATCAAGTCTGTTCTGGATGACGCCTGAAATAGTCCTGCGCTCCCTATCCACCTTTGCCTCACGCTCGATAAGAGAGGCACGCACTACCGCCTCATTCATATCCATTCCCTTTGGAAGCATATCTTTAACCTTAGCGTACTGCTTTTCAAATTCGCCGAGCAGAGTATCTATAATTTTATGTGCATCGGCATCCATAGAAAACATATACGTATTCGGGAAAAGATAACCCTGCAGCTTATATTCTACTCCCTTATTGTCAGGAATATTCTTTATAAATTCATAGTCAAACTTCCCCTTTTTAAGCTCCCGAAGAAAGTCATCTGCCTCTGCAAGTCCCAAATCTTCACAGCGCTTTGCAATCATCTGCGCACTAAAGCCCTCGGGAATTGTAAGCTTAACGCCCTCTTTAAGCTCACTCGGGCGCAAAAGTGCCGCAATAATATCGTCAAGGCACATATCCTTATTAAGTGTATACTTACCGTAATTAAGCTTTCCCCTATGCGGTGAGCCTTTCATTTTAAGGCGAAAAGAGATTTCGTGGTTTATAACACCTTTCTCCTTAAGCACGGATGCAATTGTCTTTTCTGAAGCACCCCTGGGAATTTCAACAATTACAGTTTCCTCACCCGAGCTTGTGCGTGTATACTCCAAAAACACCGAAAGTGCAAAAAATGCCACTGCCGCCGCAATAAGAAGAAGTATACCAATAAAAATTTTCTTTTTCATAAAAAGCACCTGCCTCTTTTTAAAAAATCCCGCATGCAGCTTACGCTGTCACACGGGATTGTGATATTCCTGCAAATTCTGCAACAATAAAATTAATATCGGAAAGAATTTCTATAGTTTCCTTAACCTCACGGAGAAGAAGCTCGTCGCTATGCTCTGCATCCAAATCATATTCTGAAAGCAACACAGCTCCGTTTGCGCTTCCGTGGCGTCTTTCATAACGCTCCATAAGGCTATCAATATCCTCTGCGATAATCTGCCCCTCACGATACTTTCCGTAGCCAAAGGACTCTGAATAATATGCAACACCATCTTTAAGTTCATAGATTACAAATGCGTGTCCTGCACCGGGATACCTTGCGCTGTAGCCCGCCTGAACGGGAAAGCTTAAAACTATATTTTTGAGGTCATTTCCGTATTTTTCGGTAAGCTTATAAAGGCAATCACTGCCGCTTTCCCGATATACATAGTAGCCGCCGCTTGTGCGCTGCACATCTTCAAAATTTGAATACCACTGATTCCCGTTTCCCCGAAAATCAAACCTGCCGTCAAATATACCCATCGCCCTTAACTGACACCTTACATATGTTCCGCAATAGCCGCTGAAGCTGCGTCCGTTAAAATAGAAGCGGGCACCGCTGTAAATTTCCTGACCATAGCCTATAAGCTCATCTGAAATTTCATACTCCTGCGCACATACGGGCGTTACAAAAATAACAAGTGCAAGAATGAGTAATATAAGACTTTTTATGTTTTTTCTAAACATGCAATCTCTCCAAATTCAGTGATAGATTTGTACACAGTAAAAATGCATACATTTTCCAAAACCTTGACCATTCTACCACTGTTTTGTAACAATTGCAAGCTTTTTTGTAATATTTTTCAAAAAAATTTAATATTTTCTTAACAATTTCACTTTTTTCGCCGATTTTTCCGCTGATTTTACGATATTATACAATTTATTTTTTGTAACAATTACCCGAATTTTTCTTCAAACCATTTTATCATAGTATCATAAATGGGTATGTCGCACGAAAGTCTTTCACGCAACGCAAATATCTCGCCCACAAGTGTCTTACTGTCATTAATAGGCTGTTCAATATAAATTTTATTATTCTTGGTTGCAGTATGGCGCTGCTTATCAAGGAGCAGCTCCTCATACATTTTTTCACCGGGACGAAGTCCTGAAAACTCAATCTTTATATCCACATCGGGAACATATCCGCTAAGCTCTATAAGATTGCGTGCAAGGTCAACTATCTTAACCGGCTCGCCCATATCAAGGATAAATATTTCACCGCCCTCGGCAAGCGCCCCTGCCTGCATTACAAGCTGTGCCGCCTCAGGAATTGTCATAAAGAAACGGTTTATCTCCGGATGGGTTACTGTTACGGGACCGCCCTCCTTAATCTGCTTTTTAAAGAGCGGAATTACACTGCCGTTACTTCCCAATACATTACCAAATCTAACCGCCGCATAAACAGTTTTCGAGCCGTTTTCTTTCTGTTTAAGGGCAAACTGCTGCATAACCATTTCTGCAATACGCTTACTTGTCCCCATAATATTTGTGGGATTAACCGCTTTATCGGTTGAAATCAGTACAAATCGCTCTGCACCTATCTTATCGCAGGCAGATGCCACGTTATATGTACCGAAAACATTATTCTTTATCGCCTCATTGGGGCTGTCCTCCATAAGCGGAACGTGCTTATGCGCTGCGGCGTGGAAAACTACCCTCGGTTTATATTTTTCAAAAACCTCATCAAGTCTTGCGCTGTCACGAACAGACCCGATAAGAACTTCCAGTTTAAGCTCTGGATATTTTTTTCTAAGCTCCAGTTGAAGCTCGTACGCATTGTTTTCATATATGTCAAAGATGATAAGTCGGCTGGGGTTATATTTTGCAATCTGTCTGCAAAGCTCACTTCCTATGCTTCCCCCGCCGCCCGTTACCATAACGACCTTACCCTCGATATATCCGAAAATATCTCTGCCGTCAATAATCTCCTCATGTCTTCTAAGAAGGTCCTGCGGTGTAACCTTGCGGATTTGTGTTACACTTGCCTGTCCGCTTACAAGCTCGAAAAGAGACGGAACGGTAGAGGTTTTAAGACCTGTTTCACGGCATATTTTCAAAATATCATTATACTCTTTGTTTTTTACAGAGGGAATGGCTATTATAATTTCCTGAACCTTATATTCCTTTGCCACAGATATAATCTTATCCCTGCCGCCTACAATCGGTACCTCTGAAATAATCATTCCGTGTTTAGTTTCATCGTCATCAATCGCAACAACGGGGTACATAAGCGCATCCTTACGCATACTCCTTATTAGTGCGGAGCCTGTATCGCCTGCACCAACAATCATAACACGTGTTTTCTTAGCATTTTCTTTTCTGTTTTTTAAGCGATAATGATATGTTCTGAAAATTCTGCCTCCAAAGCGTTCAACACTGTAACCGATCATACATATTATCGCAATAATCGCATAGTCTGAAAACGCAAACAGCGTTTCATTAAGAACAAGAATTCTGGAAAGTGCGTACGAAAGCATCGTTGCACCGAAGATTGCAACATACATCACCATATATTCAAGAACGTCTGCATATCGCCACGATGTTGCATACACACCTGCAAGACCGAGTGTTGACGGAATTACAAGACAAAGCATTATAATCTCCCTATACTTTCCAAGGTAAAGCAATGGAATATTCATTCCAATAGAATTAAGCCTCAGCGCCGTTGCAATCCACACTGATGCAAGAATAATCACAATATCAAAAGCAAGCATCAGCATAATACGATTCATATTATTAATTGAAACTGTAGTAGAATAACGCTTTGAGAACATAACGCAATCTCCATTTCTATAAAACATAGCTAAATATTATTTTACCTTAATTTAATTAAATTGTCAAGATGCGAAAAACGCCCTCTTGTAAGAGAGCGTTTTCATTCAATTATATGCGCATCGTCACACCAATCTTAGTGAGGTTTGCAATAATTTTATCAATATGCTGCTGAATTTCATCCATTGACAAAGTTCTCTGGGGTGAAGAGAATGAAAATCTTAAGGTTATTGACATTTCACCGTCAAGCTCATACGTATCCACAAGGGTAACTGCATCAAGCTCCGCTATATTTTCCTGTGTCCAGCCCTTTGATATTTCATCGTACTTCTTTCCGTTTGTAACGAGTGACAGGTCGTAATCAACGCCGGGGAATTTTGAAGGTTCATTAAAGCCAAGCTGTGATGCCCCTGCCTTTTCAAAATCATCCATATCAATTTCTATACATACAACGGATGCCGCTTTATCAACCTTTTTAAGGTTTGAGGGATGAAGTGTGCAGATTTCGCCCACCTTTTCACCGCCGAGTAAAATTTCGGAAGTATTCTTCGGATGCTGCCAGCTATGGAGAGGTGCTATTCTGCTAAACGCAGGCGCAGTGTGACGAAGCTGGTCGCAGATGTAGCGTATAATCTCAACCGCTTTGAAATAAAGCTCCTTTTCACTCTTTGTCTTATCAAAAAGAACTACGCCTAAGGTACGTCTCTCATTGCAGGTATTTTCAGCAGTTACACCTTTAACCACTCTGCCTATTTCAAAAAGACCGAATGAGGGTGCATACTGTCTGTTTTCATATGCAAATGTAAGAAGCGTGGGAAGCATTGAATTTCTGAGCGTACCATTTTCAGGCGTTGTAATATTCAGAATACTTACATTCGGCTCAACCTCTATGCCGAGCTTTTTGTACTTTGTACCGTCGCACCAGATATAGGAATGAACCTCGTTCATCATATAACGCTGAACAAGAATGTCCTTTATCCAGTCGCTGTCACGGTGAAGCACAGTTGCCCTTACAGGTGTAAGTGCACTCTTTGTTGTGGTAATTTCAAAGTTATCATAGCCGTAAATACGTGTTATTTCTTCTATTACGTCTGCCTTTATGGTAACGTCCTTTGTCGCTCTCCAGCTTGGAACGGTTACACCGAATTCTCCATTTTCAAGCGTTGCATTAAAGCCTAAAAGATTAAGTGTAGAAAGAATCTGCTCATCAGGAATATCAATTCCCGTATATTTATCTACATATGCCTTGTCAAATGAAAGCTTTATTTCGGGATAATGCTTTACATATTCGTCTGTAATCTGCGAAGAAACCTTTGCACCCGGGTCGATTTCCAGAAGAAGATTTAAAAATCTCTTTACAGCAGTAATCGTGATTTCGGGGTCAAGTGTTTTTTCGTAACGCATACTTGCATCAGTACGAAGACCAAGCCTTGACGAAGATTTACGTACGCTTACGCCGTCAAAGTTTGCACTTTCAAGCACAACGGAGGTTGTTCCGTCAATAATTTCAGAATCAAGACCGCCCATAATACCTGCAATTGCAACGGGGGTATCATTGTTATATATAAGAAGTGTTTCACTGTCCGCATCACGCTCAACGCCGTCAAGTGTTGTAAACTTCATTTCACCATCAGGTGTTCCAACCTTGATTGAGTCAATCTTTCTTGCATCAAATGCGTGTGTTGGCTGACCAAGCTCAAGCATAATGTAGTTTGTAAGGTCAGCAAGTAAGTTTATGCC
>JAZRQT010000206.1:0-5011 GCA_045650105.1 Clostridia bacterium
GCACAAAGTGCGGGTATTAAAACTGAAATTAATGCACAGACACTCAGGAATTGCTTTGCACTGCATCTTCTTGAAAACGGTGCCGATATAAATGCTGTTTCACAGATGCTCGGGCACGGTGCTGTTGTCACAACGAGGATATATAATCAGGTGCTCAGAAATAATATCAAGAAAATTTATAAAAAAGCGCACCCACGTGCGTAAAATGGTTGACAAAAATTTTATAAAATGGTATATTAGTGTAGAAGGTGCCGAGGGATTCTTCGGCACTTGTTCTTTAGAAGGAAGGTAATACTACTATGAGCAATGTAACCAAAATATTTGCAAGTATGGTTTTTAATGCAACCGTTATGAAGGAAAGACTTCCGAAGGATATATATAAGGCAATGCAGAAAACCATAAAGGACGGTAAACGTCTTGATATTAATGTTGCAAACGTTGTTGCCAATGCAATGAAGGATTGGGCAATTGAAAACGGTGCAACACATTATACACACTGGTTCCAGCCTATGACAGGTATTACTGCAGAAAAGCACGACAGCTTTATTTCGCCTACCGATGATGCCAATGTTATAATGGAGTTTTCGGGCAAGGAGCTTGTTCAGGGTGAGTCAGATGCGTCAAGCTTTCCGTCAGGCGGACTTCGTGCTACGTTTGAGGCACGTGGATATACTGCGTGGGACCCGACAAGCTATGCATTTATAAAGGATAAAACGCTTTGTATTCCTACAGCCTTCTGCTCCTACGGGGGCGAGGCGCTCGACCAGAAAACACCGCTTCTGCGCTCAATGGAGGCTATTGATAAGCAGGCTATGCGTATCCTCAGGCTCTTTGGCAATGACAATGTTAGAAGTGTTAAGACAACCGTAGGACCTGAACAGGAATATTTCCTTGTGGATGAAGAAATATATAATAAACGTCCTGACCTTATTTTTACGGGCAGAACGCTTTTCGGTGCAAAACCGCCAAAGGGACAGGAGCTTGACGACCACTACTACGGCAGCATAAAGCCGAGGGTTGCAGAGTTTATGCGTGACCTTGATGAAGAACTTTGGAAGCTCGGTATACTTGCCAAGACAGAGCATAACGAGGTTGCACCCGCTCAGCATGAGCTTGCGCCTATATTTACAACAACAAATATTTCTGCTGACCACAATCAGCTCACAATGGAAATGATGCAGAAGGTTGCACGCAGACATTCTCTCGTATGTCTTTTGCACGAAAAACCGTTTGAGGGTGTAAACGGCAGTGGTAAGCATAATAACTGGTCAATGGTTACAAGTAATGGTAAAAACCTCCTTGACCCTGGTGAAACCCCATACGAAAATGCACAGTTTCTGATGTTCCTTTGTGCCGTTATAAAGGCAGTTGACGAATATCAGGATTTACTTCGTATCAGCGTGGCAAGTGCAGGAAATGACCACCGCCTCGGTGCGAATGAGGCACCGCCCGCAGTTGTTTCAATATTCCTCGGCGAAGAACTTAGTGAAATTTTAGAGGCGATTGAAACGGGTAAATCCTATGACGGACGTGAAAAGGTACAAATGAAAATCGGTGTTCACGTAATACCGAGATTCCCCAAGGATACAACAGACCGTAACAGGACAAGCCCGTTTGCATTTACGGGAAATAAGTTTGAATTCAGAATGCTCGGTTCATCGGCATCTGTTTCTGATGTCAATGTTGTGCTTAATACGGCAGTTTCTGAAAGTCTAAGGCAGTTTGCAGACGAGATAGAGGGTGCACCTGATTTTGAGGCATCGCTCCATAATCTCATTAAAAAGACGATAAAGGCACATAAGCATATTATCTTTAACGGTAACGGATATGACGATAAATGGATTTGCGAGGCGGAGAAGAGAGGGCTTTTAAATCTTAAGACAACGCCTGAGGCTTTAAAGCACCTTGTAGCAAAGAAAAATATAGAGCTTTTCGAGACACACCGTGTGTATTCAGAGGTGGAAATGCGCTCCAGACTTGAGGTAATGCTTGAAAGCTACCGCAAGATACTTAATATAGAGGCACTGACGATGGTTGAAATGTCAAACAAGGATATTATGCCTGCTGTCAGTGAGTTCATAGGAAACCTAAGTAATACACTCATTGCAAAGCGCAGCGTAGTAAAAGGCATTAAGGGCGCTTACGAGGAAAGCATTATTGAAAAGGCATCAGCACTTCTTGACGAAATGCTTGAAAAAACGAGAAGTCTTGAAAATGCACTTAAAGATGCAGAAAAGATAACCGATGCGCAGGAGGAGGCAGATTACTACTGCAATACGGTTATAAAGAATATGGAAGAGCTTCGCACAGTTTCAGACGAGCTTGAAGTTATTTGCGACCGTACGATGTGGCCGTATCCTGACTACAGTGAGCTTCTTTTTGGAGTAAGATAGAATAAAAAATTATCACCCGATGCATAATAGCATCGGGTGATTGATTTATGGATAAAAAAAGACTTCCTGAAGATGATTATGCCATTGATATGATGGATAAGCACAATAGTGTGGCATCTGCCACAGAATGTACGGGAATGATACAAATTCCTCCTGAAAATTATGATGAGGCAGAGGCGTATAATGAAATTTACGTTGTGCCAAAGGTTTTAAATGAAAGAGAAAAGGAACTCGAAAAATGAGTTCCTTTTCTCTTTCATTTAAAACAAATAATTACTCTGTCATTTCCGCCATAGTCTTTAAAGGTCAAAACCTCTGAAAAGTCCGTGAGAAGCGTGCTTACCTTTTCCCTTTGGTCATAGCCGATTTCAAGGGCAAGCATACCGCCTTTATTAAGTGCTGAAAATGCTTTTTTTGAAATTACTTTGTAAAAGGTAAGCCCATCCTCACCACCGTCAAGTGCACGCATAGGCTCATACTCACTTACTGGGAGATTTTTTGCAATCTCCCTTTCAATGTATGGGGGATTGGCGGTAATAATATCATACATTCCGCTGATTTCTTCGTTTAGAATATCAAGGGGATAAACCCTTGTCCTGTCGCCGACGGAAAGCTCCTTAGCGTTTAACTTTGCCATAGTGAGTGCACCCTCTGAAATATCGGTAAGCTCAAGAGTGCTTTTATCAATCATTTTTGCAAGGCTTATTCCGATACAACCGCTGCCCGTACATAAATCAAGAATTTTTGGGGCAGAGATGCGATTAAGCTCAATCACCTTTTCAACAAGACATTCTGTGTCGGGTCTTGGGATAAGGGTGTCAGAATTAAGCTTGAAATTAAATCCCATAAATTCCTTTTCGCCGAGTATATATGCCACAGGTTCACCATTTTGACGTCTTGAGATATATTCCTGAAAAGTTTTTATTTGCTTTTCATCGGGCATATTAAAAATCATAGCGGCATTTTCTGCGCCCATTACTTTTGCAAGCAGTACCCGTGCATCAAGCATCGGTGTATCTGAATTTGTAAGGCACAACGCAGCATTTTTAAGAAGCTCTCTTACCATTTGTCGTCCTCTTTATTATCTGTCAGTACAGCCTTCATTGCGGTGATTGCAACTTCAAGCTGACTGTCGTCAGGCTCACGTGTGGTAATCTTCTGAAGCCACATTCCGGGCCTGCTTATAATACAAACAACCTTGCTTTTGCTTTTGCCTGCCCAACGGATTATTTCATAGCTGATACCTGCAACTACGGGAAGGAGCAAAAGCCTCATTCCAAGGCGTGTCCACATATTGTCCCACGATATAAAGGAGAAGAGGACAATACTTATAACCATTACAAAAACAAGGAAGCTTGTGCCGCACCTTGGGTGAAGACGTGACATATTGCGTGCGTTCTCAACCGTAAGGTCAAGACCTGCCTCGTAGCAGAAAATTGTCTTATGCTCTGCCCCGTGATACTGGAAAACACGCTTTATATCCTCCATCTGCGAAACGGCTAAAACATAGCCGAGAAAAATTGCAATTCGAACAATACCCTCAATCAGCGTTTTTAAAAGGTTACTTTTAATAAAGCCTGACAAAAATCCCGTAATAATATTGGGCAGTATAAAGAACAGACCTATTGAAAAAACCATTGCAACAAAAAGTGAGAAGTAAATAACAATATCCTTAATCTTGTCACCGAATTTGTCAGAAAGCCATTTATCAAATTTTGACTCACTCGTCTCGTCCTCTAATTCCACAAACTCAGCACTCCACATAAGTGCACGTATACTGCAAATCATAGAATCAAAAAATGAAAATACACCTCGCAGAACGGGTATTTTATTAACGTGATATTTTGTAACAAGTGAGCTTACAGCACGCTTGTCAAGTTCGATTTCGCCGCCCGGTTTACGCACTGCGGTGGCAATCTCCTTAGGCCCACGCATCATTACACCCTCCATAACGGCACTGCCGCCGATAGAGGTCATATGTTCCTTTTTTTCCATATATCAAAACACTCCTTTCGATACAAAACTTAGTATAGCATAATATAAAGGGCTTTTCAATAGCTTGCTTCGCTTTTTCTGTGAATAACAAAGCAGCACACCATAGTTTTGGTGTGCTGTCATCCGTTTTATTGTGGCTTGAATGAACTTTTAAGCGGTGCGGTGCGGTTAAACACATTGGTGTCTTTACTGTCACGTGTGAAGTAACCCATACGCACAAACTGGAATTTTTCACCAACCTCGGCATCCTTTAATGAAGGCTCGCCATAGGCGGTTTCATAAACGATAAGTGAATTGGGATTTATAAATTCATCAAAGTTGTCATCCTCAAGAAGGGTGGCAACATTTTCTTTATTAAAGATATTGTCAAACTGATGAACACTGAAAGGTACAGCACTCTCACGGCTGAGCCAGTGAATGTTACCCTTTACCTTTCTGCCGTCAACGGGCATACCGTTACCCGTCTCCACATCAACGGTGCACAAAAGCTCACAAACATTACCGTTTGTATCGTGCAATACTTCATTGCACTTCATAATGTATGAACCCATAAGTCTTACTTCGCCGCCGGGCTTAAGACGCTTAAATCCGGGAACAGGCTCCTCCATAAAGTCGCTCTGCTC
>JAZRQT010000207.1:0-2050 GCA_045650105.1 Clostridia bacterium
GGTAATCTCGTGAGGAATTGTTGTTCCAACCATGTTAACGTGAATAAGGTTTTTCTTAGCATCTTCAATACCCTTACGGATAGCGTCAGGGATTTCTGCTGATTTACCTGTGCCGCAGCCTACATAACCGTTACCATCGCCTACTACTACAAGCGCTGAAAAACGGAATGTTCTACCGCCTTTTACAACCTTAGCAACTCTGCCGAGGTTTACAACTCTTTCTTTTAAATCTAATGTGCTTGCGTCTATAAGTTGAGCCAAAACTATTTCCTCCTTTTCTTAGAATTTAAGACCGGCTTCTCTTGCACCATCTGCAAGTTCCTGTACACGGCCGTGGTATATATATCCGCCTCTGTCGAATACTACGTTTTCAATACCTTTTTCAAGAGCTTTTTTAGCTACTAATTCGCCGACTTTTTTAGCTGCTTCTTTGTTGCCGCCAGCTTCGCCTTTGAGTTCTAAAGATGAAGCAGAAACTAATGTATTACCAGCTACGTCGTCGATTATCTGAGCATAAATGTTTTTAAGACTTCTGAATACGCAGAGTCTGGGGCAAGCGGGTGTGCCGCTGATTGCTTTACGAACTCTTTTATGACGTCTGAGTCTTGCAACATTACTTGACTGCTTGTTAATCAATTCGATTCACTCCTTTTGATTTTAACTGTTTATGAAGCTATAGATTTTGCCATAACTTCTAACACCAAAAAGATTACTTCCGGCTTATTTCTTACCGCCGGTTTTACCTTCTTTTCTTCTGATACGCTCTGTTGCGTATTTGATACCCTTACCTTTGTAGGGTTCAGGCGGTCTCTTTTCACGAACCTTAGCTGCGAATTCGCCAACAACCTGCTTATCAATACCGCTGATAATGATTTCGTTAGCTGTAGGAGCTTCGATTGTGATACCGTCAACGGGCACCATTTCTACCTGGTGTGAAAAACCAAGGTTCATAACAAGGTTCTTACCCTGCATCTGTACTCTGTAACCTACACCGTTTACTTCGAGTTTCTTTGAGTAACCTTCTGTAACACCAACAACCATGTTGTTTAAGAGTGTTCTGGTTAAGCCGTGCAGTGCCTTGTGCATTTTTATTTCAGAAGGTCTTGAAACTGTGAGTTCTGCGCCTTCCTGTTTGATGATCATATCAGGATGTAATTCCTTTGTAAGTGTGCCTTTAGGTCCTTTTACTGTAACAACGTTACCGGCTGCAACTTCTACTGTTACGCCTGCAGGAACCGCAATAGGCATTCTTCCTATTCTGGACACTTTGTGCACCTCCTATATTAGTCTTAGCGTATTACCATACGAATGCCATTACTTCGCCGCCGACATTTTCCTTTCTAGCTTTCTTGTCAGTCATAATGCCTTTGGATGTTGAAACAATAGCGATACCGAGTCCCTTTAATACTTTGGGGAGCTCTTCTTTACTCTTGTATATTCTGAGTCCGGGTGTTGATACTCTCTTAATACCAGAGATTGCTTTCTCTTTTCCGATGTATTTGAGAGCGATACGGATGATATCCTGTTTTCCGTCCTCGATTATCTGATAATTTTTAATATATCCTTCTTCCAATAAGATTTCAGCGATTGCCTTTTTAACATTGGATGCAGGAACATCTACGCACATATGCTTTGCAGCATTAGCGTTTCTGATTCTTGTAAGCATATCTGCGATAGGATCGGTTGTATGCATTTTGTAACCTCCTTCCGAATTCGATAAAAATTTTACCAGCTTGCCTTCTTCACGCCGGGAATCTGACCTTTGTAAGCCAATTCACGGAAACAGATACGGCAGATACCGTATTTTCTGAGATACGCATGGGGGCGTCCGCAGATTTTACATCTGTTGTACTGTCTTGAGCTGAATTTAGGCGCTTTTTGCTGTTTTAATTTCATTGCAAGTTTAGCCATTTAATTTCCTCCTCTTAGCCCTTATTATTTGGTTGCGAACGGAGCGCCCATCAATGAGAGAAGCTCTCTTGCTTCTTCATCTGTTTTCGCTGTTGTAACCATAATAATATCCATGCCTCAAGTCGGAGGCCAAGCGGTC
>JAZRQT010000208.1:0-6018 GCA_045650105.1 Clostridia bacterium
CATTTTACCGATAGGCTGACGGTTTTTAATGTTTGATGCATTTCGTGCCGCTCTTCCAAGTACAACGATTTTGAGCACCTGCTCCATATTTTTTTCAAGCTCGGCATCAATCTTGCTTTCGTCGAATTCCGGATAATCGCAAAGATGTACACTTATCGGTGCACTTTCATCAATACTGCATACAAGGTTGCGGTAAATATCCTCTGCCATAAAGGGAATCATAGGTGCAGTAACCTTTGAAAGTGTAACAAGTGCAGTATAAAGCGTCATATACGCATTTATCTTATCCTGCGTCATTTCCTTACCCCAGAAGCGCTCACGGCTGCGGCGTACATACCAGTTACTGAGTTCATCTGTAAAGTCAGCAATTATTCTTGCAGTTTCAGTAATTTTGTAATCTGCAAGATTGTTGTCAACCGTCTTAACAAGAGTATTAAGCTTTGAAATGAGCCACTTATCCATTACGGAAAGCTTATCATAATCAAGTGTATACTTTGTAGCATCAAACTGGTCTATGTTTGCATAAAGCACGAAGAATGCATATGTGTTCCACAGTGTACCCATAAACTTACGCTGACCTTCGCTTACTGCGCCGTCGTGGAAACGGTTGGGAAGCCACGGTGCACTGTTTACGTAGAAATACCAACGGATTGCATCTGCGCCGTGCTTTTCAAGTGCTTCAAACGGGTCAACCGCATTACCCTTGGACTTACTCATCTTCTGTCCGTTTTCATCCTGAACGTGACCGAGAACGATAACATTCTTATAAGGCGCTTTGTTGAAAATCAGTGTTGAAATTGCAAGAAGTGAATAGAACCATCCTCTTGTCTGGTCAACTGCCTCACTGATGAAGTTTGCAGGGAAATTCTCCTCAAATATTTTTTCATTTTCAAAGGGATAATGCCACTGTGCAAAGGGCATCGCACCCGAGTCAAACCAGCAATCAATAACCTCTTTTGTACGGTGCATCTGTCCTCCGCACTCAGGGCACTTGATTGTCACTGCGTCAATATATGGGCGGTGAAGCTCAATTTCCTCGGGACAGTTATCGCTCATCTCACGAAGCTCTGCAATAGAGCCGATTGAATGCTTATGACCGCAATCGCATACCCAGATGTTAAGCGGTGTTCCCCAGTAACGGTCACGGCTTACACCCCAGTCCTGAACATTTTTCAGCCAGTCACCAAAGCGGCCCTTACCGATACTTTCGGGAATCCAGTTAATTGTTACGTTATTTTTTATAAGGTCATCACGCACAGCCGTCATTTTTATAAACCACGACTCTCTTGCGTAATAGATAAGGGGTGTATCACATCTCCAGCAGAATGGGTATGAATGTTCAAACGGCAGAGCTGCATAAAGAAGTCCGCTTTCATCAAGCGCCTTAAATACTTCCTTATCTGCATCCTTACAGAACATTCCTGCCCACGGAGTTTCCTCTGTCATTTCACCCTTTGCGTCAACCATCTGCACAAACGGCAAATCATATGTTCTACCCACTCTGGAGTCATCTTCACCAAATGCAGGTGCAATATGAACAATACCCGTACCGTCGGTAAGTGTTACGTAGCTGTCGCATACAACGTAATATGCTTTCTTATCAGGATTTGCAAAATCAAAGAGCGGTTCATATTCCTTATACTCAAGGTCTTTACCGATATATTCTTCAATTACTTCATATTCGCCCTTGATAACAGAGGGAATAAGAGCCTCTGCAAGGATATAAATATTACCCTCGTTATTGATTTTAACATATCTTTCGTCAGGGTTTACGCAAAGTGCCACGTTAGAAGGAAGTGTCCAAGGCGTAGTTGTCCATGCAAGGAAGTATTCGTTATCCCCACCCTTTACACGGAATTTTGCGATAGCACTCTTTTCCTTTACATCCTTATACCCTTGGGCAACCTCATGGCTTGAAAGCGGAGTTCCGCAACGGGGACAGTAGGGTACAATCTTATAACCCTTGTAAAGAAGGTCCTTTTCCCAAATCTTTTTGAGCGCCCACCACTCAGATTCAATAAAGTTATTATCGTATGTTACATAGGGGTCATCCATATCAGCCCAGAAGCCTACAGTCTGTGAGAAATCCTCCCACATACCCTTATACTTCCATACGCTTTCCTTACACTTTGTAATGAAAGGCTCCAGACCGTACTGTTCAATCTGCTCCTTGCCGTCAAGACCGAGAAGCTTTTCAACCTCAAGTTCAACGGGAAGTCCGTGTGTATCCCAGCCTGCCTTGCGGATAACCTTATACCCCTTCATTGTGCGGTAACGGGGAATCATATCCTTGATTACACGTGTCAGCACGTGACCGATGTGCGGCTTTCCGTTTGCAGTGGGCGGTCCGTCATAGAATGTATAGCACTCACACTTAGCACGGTTTTCAATACTTTTTTCAAAAATATTGTTTTCACGCCAGAAAGCGCCGATTTTCTTTTCCCTTTCCACAAAATTAAGATTAGTGTCAACCTTGTTGTACATAAATCTTCCTCCTTAACAGTATTTGCGTAATAAAAAACTTCATCCTATGCTAAATAGGACGAAGTCGCTTTGTCACCTAATTAGCATACCATCATATGCGTCCCCTTAACAGAGGGACATCCTGTCGCCGCTTAATCATATAGCCTATAGCTATAATTTCAGCAACGCAGCTCAGAAGTGATATTCACCGTCGGTTAATCTGCATCAGGCTCACACCATCCCTGATTCGCTACGCCATTTCACCATCGGCTACTGTCTTCGTCACAGCCTTTATATGTTCGCATTTAATTATATATCCGCTTTAGTAAATTGTCAACTGTTTTATTTCCATTTATTTATTGCAACGAAATAAAAAATATTGTATAATTAAATTAATTATGTACGAAGGAGGGGCAAAATGTCACTGAAAATAATTTTAGGCCGTGCGGGATGCGGAAAAACAACATATATGCTCGGTGATATGGAGGAAAACGGCGATTGTGTTTACATAGTACCTGAACAATTTTCGTTTTCTGCCGAAAAAAAGCTTATTGATGCATTTGGCGTGGTAGGTCTTGGGAATCCGCAGGTGCTTAGCTTTATGCGCCTTGCTGACTTGGTTTTTTCAAAATACGGTGCCCCTAAATTCATTTCTGATGATGCATCTTTTCAGATGCTTGTAAGCTACTTAGCAAATTCCATCAGGGCGGAAAAACTCAAGCTTTTTGACGGGCTTGTGAAAAAGAGCGACCTTGCCGATACCGCCGCATCACTCATTACAACATTTAAGCGCTACTGCATAACTGCGCCAATGCTACGCAGTGCAATAGAAAAAACCGAGGACCTTCTTTTAAAGAAAAAGCTTTCTGACGCCCTTACAGTATACGAAGAATATAATGAGTGTCTGAAAGAGGCAGGTGTAAGTGATAAAAATGACACTTTATCTGTGCTTGCATCCATTCTTTCGGATGAGGACTGCGACTACCTTTCAGGCAAAAAAATATATATTGACCAGTTTTCAGATTTTGACCCGAGTGAATATGAATGTATCAAAGCAATGCTCCGACGTGCTAAGACTGTTTGCATTTCTCTTTGCACAGACGGCTCGTCTGCGTTTGATACGGTTAACCGTACATATAACACGGTTTTAAGACTTGCAAAGGAGTGCGGCTGCAAAGTCAGTATGCCAATTGAAATTGACGGCGCTATGCACGGTGCAAAGCCTATGATTAAGCACCTTGAAAAATGCTACTTTGACGATGAAAGTGCACAGTTTGCAGGAAATGACGGCAGCTTATCCGTTTTCTGCGGAAAAAACAGATTTTCTGAAATTCACCATGTAGCGAGAAATATTGTGCGCCTTGTGCGTGATAAAGGTCTTCGTTACCGTGATATTTCAATTATCGCACGTGATGCCGAGCAGTATAAAGGAATTGTCGAGCGCATCTTCCCCTTTTATGATATTCCCGTATTTATTGATAAAAAATCGCCGCTTTCTTCGCACTGCGTGACACTTTTTATAACAAGTATACTTGACCTTGCGGCAGGCGGTTTTACATATGAAAATATTTTCAGTTATATAAAAAGCCCGTTTTCACCCCTATCATGTGAGGAGGCTGACGAGCTTGAAAACTACTGCCTTGCATTTGGCATACGTCCTTTTTCGTGGAAGAAACCATTTTATGCAAAAAACGGTGTGTATGATGCTGCAAATTCTGCAGGAACACGCACCATTACAGAAGAAAAGCTTGAAAAAATTAACGTACTCAGGGGAAAAGTTTACACACCTCTTTCTAATCTTTTACGTGCAATTCAAAAAAAGGCACGTGTGGAAGACACCTGCCGTCACCTTTTTGATTTCTTTGAAAAGATTTCACTCAGGGAAAAGATTGAAAACTATGCAACCATGCTTGAAGAAGACGGCGAAAATCTTTATGCACTGCAGACAAAGCAGGTTTATAATATCTTAGTCGATATTTTCACCGATATATGCGAGGTTATGGGCGAAAAAGAGCTTACACTCAATCAATTTTATACGACAGTGATGGCAGGTCTTCAGACGGTTGAAATAGGAACAATCCCCGTTTCTTCAGACTCAGTTACTCTCGGCTCTATCGACAGAATAAAAGGGCACGGGGCACGCTGTGTATTTCTTGTCGGCGCAAACAGCGGTGTCTTTCCTGCCGCACCGAGTGAGGGCGGGCTATTTACCGACGAGGATAAGTCGGAGCTTGAAAGAATGGGTATTCATATGCCCCCGTCACTTGCCACTCTGGCACAAAGCGAACAGCTTCTTATCTATGATGCCATTACCTGCGCAGGTGATTATCTGTATCTGAGCTATGCCGCTGCAGACAGTGGCTCAAATGCACTTTTACCGTCTGAAATCGTGGGACGTGTCCGTACCCTTTTCCCTGACATTCCTTTTACAGATGACCTTATTTCCCTTCCCGATGACGAAAGTATGATAACCGCAAAAAAAGCGGTATTTGATATGCTGTGTGCTATAATACGTGAATATGCACTTGGCAAAAAACCTCTTTCCCCTGCTATGAGTGCGGCGGCGTATTATTTCAGCAATGACGAAGTATACGCACCGCTGCTTAATGATGCACTTTCTATGACAAGCTTTGAAAATGCATCTTCACCAATTGATGAAGAACTAATAAGTAAAGTGCTCGGTGACAATATGAAAACGAGTGTCACCCGACTTGAAAGTTATAACAAATGTCCGTTCTCCTATTTTGCAAAATATTTATTAAAGCTCGAGCCGAAAAGAACATTTGAGGTCAGCGTTTCAGACAGTGGCTCTTTCCTGCACGATTTTCTGGACAGATTTTCCCGATTTGTGTCAGAGAGTACGGATGAGAACGGAAATTCTCTTACCTGGCACAGTATCGATAATGATTTCATACGTATAAACACGCCCAAAATTCTTCAGGAGGTTTTATGCGGTGTTAACGGAGAAATGCTCGAAATTCCCCGTATAAAAGCACTCTTTGACAGACTTTGCCGTGTTGCAGTGCAGTCTGTCTATATTCTGCGCCGCCACATTGTAAAAAGCGATTTTGTACCTCTGGGCTACGAAATAAGCTTCGACGAGGACGGACGCTTTAAACCCACACGAATAAAGCTTGATGACGGAAAAACCGTCACACTGCGTGGCAGAATTGACCGTGCGGATGAATTTACGCTTACAATGCCCGATGGAGAAAGCGGAAAATTTGTAAGAATTGTGGATTATAAAAGCAGAGATAAAACGCTTTCTCTCAGCGACGTATATCACGGCGTACAGTTACAGCTTTTTGTATATCTTTCAACGCTTTGCAAAAACGGCTACTCCCCTGCAGGTATTCTTTACTATAATCTTTCTGACCCGATTGTTGAGGTTTCGCCTGATGCAACGGAGGATGAAATACTTCAAAAAAGGTTTGAGCAGCGTAGGATGAGCGGTATTGTGCTCTCCGAAAATGATATGGCAGAGCGTATGGGCGGTACAGAAACCCTTAAATCAAAAAAGACTGCAACGGCAAAAAATTTCAATGCAATGTTCAG
>JAZRQT010000209.1:0-2914 GCA_045650105.1 Clostridia bacterium
AGTAAGAGGCTCAAAATAAAGCCTGTCCGCAGTGTCAAAGTCAGTTGAAACGGTTTCGGGGTTGTTGTTTATAGTAATAACCTCATATCCCATTTGCTTGAGCGCCCATACGCAGTGTACGGAAGAATAGTCAAATTCAATACCCTGACCTATTCTGATGGGGCCTGAGCCTAAAACGATAACTTTCTTGTTATTGGTAGAAACCATGCGTGCCTCACAGTTTTCGTCATAGGTTGAGTAGAAGTATGGCGTCTTTGCCGCAAACTCACCGCCGCAGGTGTCAACCATTTTGTATGAGCAACTAAGGTGCTCCGGCACACGGCATCCGCTGATTGCCTGAAGTGCCTCATCTGTAAAGCCGAGCTTTTTACCCTTAAGATAAAGCTCACTTGTTAAGTTGCCACGTATACTCTTTTCATAATCTACGATATTCTTGATTTTTGAAAGGAACCACTTGTCAATGCGTGTAATTTCATTAATTCTGTCAATTGAAATACCCCTTACAATTGCCTCATAAACGGTGAAGAGGCGTAAATCGTCAAGGTCGTAAAGCTTCTTTTCAATATCCTCGATAGCCTGAACCTCTTTATGGTAAAGGGTTGCGGTTTTAAGCTCTGCACCACGAACAGCCTTCATAAGTGCAGACTCGAAGGAACTACCGATTGACATAACCTCACCGGTTGCCTTCATCTGTGTGCCGAGCTTTCTGTCTGCATAAACAAATTTGTCAAACGGCCACTTGGGGAATTTAACAACCATATAGTCAACGGCAGGCTCAAAGCATGCATATGTTATGCCTGTTACATCGTTTTTAATTTCGTCAAGTGTGTAGCCGAGAGCGATTTTCGTAGTAACCTTTGCAATGGGGTAACCCGTAGCCTTACTTGCAAGTGCTGATGAACGTGAAACTCTGGGGTTAACCTCAATAACGGCATACTCAAAGCTATCGGGATTAAGCGCAAACTGACAGTTACATCCACCCTCAATCTTAAGCTCTGTGATAATGTCAAGAGCCGCTTTCCTGAGCATTGAATACTCTTTATCAGAAAGTGTTGCCGCAGGTGCAACAACGATACTGTCACCAGTGTGAATACCAACGGGGTCTACGTTTTCCATACTGCAGATTGTAATTGCGTTTCCTGCATGGTCACGCATAACCTCAAACTCTACCTCTTTCCAGCCGTAGATGTATTTTTCAATAAGCACCTGAGTAATGGGGGAAAGGGTAAGACCGTTATTTGCAATTTTTGCAAGGGTGTCACTGTCATATGCAACACCGCCGCCTGCACCGCCGAGTGTAAAGGCAGGACGTACAATTACGGGATAGCCGATTTTTTCAGCAATACGAAGTGAGTCTTCAACAGTGTTTGCAATGTCTGACGGAATACAGCTCTGACCGATTTTGAGCATTGTTTCCTTGAAAAGCTCACGGTCCTCTGCACGGTCAATAGCCTCGGCATTTGTACCGATAAGCTTAACACCCATTTTGTCAAGGAAGCCCTCTTTATCAAGCTGCATCGCAATTGTAAGTCCTGTCTGTCCGCCAAGAGAAGCAAGGAGTGAGTCGGGGCGCTCCTTTTCAATAATTCTCTTTATTGTATCTGTTGTAAGAGGCTCAAGATAGATTTCATCTGCAAGAGCCTTGTCTGTCATTATTGTTGCAGGGTTGGAGTTTACAAGCACGATGTTTATTCCCTCGTCACGAAGGACACGGCACGCCTGCGCACCGGCATAGTCAAACTCTGCAGCCTGTCCTATAACAATAGGACCAGAGCCTATAACGAGTACCTTTTTAATGTCTTTATTCTTAGGCATTTTCGCTTCCTCCAATCATTGCAAAAAATTTGTCGTATAAAAATCCTGTTTCGTTGGGTCCATTTCCCTCGATAGGTCGAAACTGTATTGAAAATGCATTCTTTTCTTTATAATCAATACCCTCACAGCTCTTATCATTAAGGTTTTCGTAGGTAAGCTGTGCTCCCTTTGGAAGAGTGTCACTTACTACGGCATAGCCGTGGTTTTGTGCTGTGATGTATACTCTGCCGCTCTGAATCTCTCTTACGGGCTGATTTGCACCGTGGTGTCCGTAGGGGAGCTTTTCGCATTTTGCGCCGTTTGCCATTGCAAGAAGCTGATGCGAAAGACCTGTTCCAAAAATCGGCTTTTTGCCAAAAATCTCAGAAATCGTCTTTACAATTTCTGTGTAGTCATCTGGATTTCCCGGACCGTCTGAAAGGTATATTGCGTCATAGGAAAGAAGCTCCTGCGCTGATGTGTTATAGGGGAGAACTGTTACTGCTGCACCCCTTTTTGCAATTGTTTCTATCGCACTTTTTGTTGTGCCAAGGTCAAGAAGGGCAATCCGTGCACTGCCGCCTTCGTTAACAACATATTTTTCCTTTGTGCTTACCGTGCTGACAGCATCTTTCATATCAACCTTTGAAGCTGCGTCAAAAACAGGCTCCTTCGTTGTGATATATGCTTTCATTGTACCCTCACTGCGGATAATCTTGGTGATTTCACGTGTGTCAACACCCGATATTCCCATAATGCCCTGCTCTTTAAGAAATTCTTCGAGGGTGCCGTCAGTGCGGAAGTTTGAAGGATAATCACAAAGCTCACGCACAATATAGCCCTTAACGTGTGCCTTGGAGCTTTCCATATCGCTGTATATCATTCCGTAATTTCCAATGAGAGGATATGTCTGCACGAGAATTTGTCCGTGATAACAAGGGTCGGTAAGCGCCTCAATATAGCTTCCCATACTTGTTGAAAAAACAATTTCGCCGATTTCTTCTGTTACTGCGCCAAATTGCTCACCGCAGAAAACAGTTCCGTTTTCAAGAACTAAGTATGCTTTCATAAAACCAAGCCTTTCTCTTATTATTTAGTCAGCCATCAAAAGAACCATAAC
>JAZRQT010000210.1:0-3678 GCA_045650105.1 Clostridia bacterium
AAAAGAAATGAAGATTATAGCAGATAGCGGTATGGAGGAAATCTTAATACTTACGGGCGAAAGCCGTGCTCATAGCAATATCGAATATATTGGTGATGCTTGCAAGTTAGCACGAAAGTACTTCAGAATGGTTGGACTTGAGATTTACCCTGTAAATACTGATGAATATAAATATCTTCACGAATGCGGAGCTGACTATGTTACTGTTTTTCAGGAAACTTACGATACCGAAAAATATGAAAAGCTACACTTGCTTGGGGCTAAGCGTGTGTGGCCATACCGCTTTGATGCACAGGAACGAGCTTTAATGGGCGGAATGCGCGGCGTTGCATTTTCTGCACTTCTGGGGCTTTCGGATTTCAGAAAGGATGCTTTGGCAAGTGCACTTCATGTTTATTTTCTGCAAAGGAAATATCCTCATGCAGAAATGTCACTCTCTTGTCCAAGACTACGGCCTATTGTAAATAATGAAAAAATAAATCCTCTTGATGTTCACGAGAAAGAGCTTTGTCAGATTATATGTGCTTACAGAATTTTTCTTCCGTTTGTAGGTATCACCGTATCATCCCGTGAAAGTGCCTCCTTCAGAAACGGAATTGTCAAAATAGCTGCAACGAAAGTTTCGGCAGGTGTTTCAACGGGTATTGGTGACCACGAAAGCAAATATACCGGAAAAGAAGCAGATGATGCTGCGGGTGATGAACAATTTGAAATTGATGATACTCGCAGCCTTGATGCAATGTATAAGGATATTGCAGAAGAAGGCCTGCAACCCGTGCTTAACGATTATCTGTATGTGTGAGGTGTAATGAATGAAAGAATTAAATACAAAACTTTATTTTATAACTGACAGTACAAATTATGGTGAGGAAGAATTTCTTTTCCGCATAGAAGAAGCCTTAAAAGGTGGCGTAACATTATTGCAGCTTCGTGAAAAAGAAAAGGACACAAGAGAATATATTGAGCTTGCCCAGAAAGTTCATAGCATCACAAAAAAATATAATGTTCCGCTTATTATTGACGACAGAGTTGATGTGGCATTAGCAATCAACGCTGAGGGTGTTCATTTAGGGCAGAGCGATATGCCTGCTTTTATTGCAAGAAAACTTATGGGCAATGATAAAATTATAGGGGCAACTACAAAGACAGTTTCGCAAGCAAGAGAAGCTTATAAGCAAGGAGCGGACTATCTTGGTGTTGGTGCAATTTATCCCACAACAACAAAGGTTAAGACGGTGCTGACATCTACTGATACATTAAAAGATATTTGTAATGCAGTTCCTATTCCTGCCAATGCCATTGGAGGACTTAACAAAGACAATATTGATATTCTTAAAGGAATACCGATTGCGGGAATTTGCGTGGTATCTGCAATTATGAAAGCCGAAAATCCCAAAAAGGCTGCGATTGAACTTATTGAAAAAGCAAAGGAGCTGAAGCTATGGTAAAAAGGAAACAAATAAAAACCGTACTCTCTATTGCAGGCAGTGATTCAAGCGGCGGTGCAGGTATTCAGGCAGATATAAAAACAATGACTATGAATGGTGTTTATGCTATGAGCGTGGTTACGGCGCTCACCGCACAAAACACACTTGGAGTAAGGGCGATTTCAGAGGTCACCCCTGAATTTTTAAAGGAACAGATAGATGCAGTATTTGAAGATATATTCCCCGACAGCGTAAAAATCGGGATGGTATCATCAGGTGAGATAATAAATGTAATTGCAGACAGACTAAAATATTATAATGCAAAAAACATTGTTGTAGATCCCGTAATGGTTGCTACAAGCGGCTCAGCACTTATGAAAACAGATGCAGTTAAAACATTGATAGATGAGCTTTTACCCATCGCTACACTTGTTACGCCGAACATTCCCGAAGCAGAAATTTTATCGGGACTTTCTATTGAAAGTAAAGAAGATATGCTAAAGGCTGCAAAAATAATCGGTGATGCACACGGCTGTGCAGTTCTCCTAAAGGGGGGACACAACATCAATGATGCCAATGACCTTTTATATGAAAAAGGAGAATATCATTGGTTTGAGGGAAAACGAATAGATAACCCCAACACTCACGGTACAGGATGCACATTATCAAGTGCTATAGCATCAAACCTTGCAAAAGGCTTTAAACTTGCCGAGTCCGTACAAAGAGCAAAGGAATATATTTCGGGTGCTCTTTCAGCTATGCTTAATTTAGGACACGGCTCAGGACCATTGATGCATAACTTTGACCTTACATCGCATTTTGCCGAAGAAAAAATATCTGTTTGAAAGGATGAGTAAAATGAGAAATTATACAACACAGATGGATGCCGCAAAAAGAGGTATCATAACACCTGAAATGAAAGCGGTTGCAGAAAAAGAATACAAAGCACCGGAGGAAATAAGAGACCTCGTAGCCAAAGGTCAGGTTGCAATTTGTGCAAATAAATTACATACCTGCATAGAGCCAAATGGTGTAGGCTCAATGCTCCGCACAAAAATTAATGTAAACTTAGGTATATCAAAAGATTGCAAAGATTATAACATTGAAATGGAAAAAGTAATGGCAGCGGTCAATATGGGTGCAGAAGCCATTATGGATTTATCGTCGCACGGAAACACTCAGCCGTTCAGGCAAAAGCTCACAAGCGAATGTCCCGCTATGATTGGTACTGTCCCTGTATATGACAGTGTTATTCATTACCAGAGAGATTTAGATACACTTACTGCAAAAGATTTTATTGATGTTATAAGACTTCATGCTGAAGACGGTGTGGACTTTGTCACGCTGCATTGCGGGATTACAAGAAAAACTATTGAGCAGATTAAAAACCATAAAAGAAAAATGAATATTGTCTCCCGTGGCGGCTCTCTTGTGTTTGCGTGGATGAGTATGACAGGTGAAGAAAACCCGTTCTACGAATACTACGATGAAATACTCGACATCTGCCGTGAATATGATGTAACCATTTCTCTTGGAGATGCTTGTCGCCCCGGATGCTTAGCTGACGCAAGTGATGTTTGTCAGATAGAAGAATTAGTAAGGCTCGGCGAGCTTACAAAAAGAGCTTGGGCTAAAGATGTTCAGGTTATGGTAGAAGGTCCCGGGCATATGCCGCTTGACCAGATTGAGGCTAATATGAAAATGCAGCAAACAATCTGTATGGGTGCGCCGTTTTATGTGTTGGGACCGATTGTAACGGATATTGCTCCCGGTTATGACCATATAACCTCTGCTATTGGCGGCGCTTTAGCTGCGGCATCCGGTGCGGCTTTTCTCTGCTATGTGACACCTGCAGAGCATCTTGCACTTCCCAATGTTGAAGATGTAAAACAAGGTATTATTGCATCAAAAATTGCAGCACACGCTGCAGATATTGCAAAACATATTCCGCACGCAAGGGATATTGATGATAAAATGGCTGATGCACGAAGAAACTTTGATTGGGATATGCAGTGGGAATGCTCGCTCGACCCCAAAACAGCAAAAAAAATCAGAGATGACAGAAAACCTGAGATTGAGGAAAGCTGTTCTATGTGCGGAAAATTCTGTGCAGTAAGAAGTATGAACAAGGCATTAAACGGCGAGCACATTGATATTCTGTAAAAAGCGTTTTTAACGCATCAATCTCCTACCCCCCAAATCTACGGGGTAACTCTATTCCCTTTTGAAACGAAGTCGTCCTGCCGGAAAT
>JAZRQT010000211.1:0-4206 GCA_045650105.1 Clostridia bacterium
AGCGTTTTGCTATCCACGAACTTCACCCTCGCAGTACCTATGTACAGCTTCGGGCAAGCCCTGAAGGGGTTCAGTTCGTGAATTCTGCACCATTTTTGAGCCTTTTTATTGGGGACACCTGAAAAACGGCACCGACCGCAAAACAAGCCCGCAAAGTTTTGAAAACCCAAAGCGGTGTGTAAAAAGCTTATCTTTTTACACACCGCTTAATTTTGCATTATGCATTATTCTTTTTGCATTTCTCTAGTACTAACTTATACCCGCCGTCACCATAATTAAGACAACGGTTGACCCGGGAAATAGTTGTTGTAGATGCGCCCGTTGCGGCAACAATTTCATTAAAGGTGGAGCCGCCCATAAGCATCCGTGCAACCTCAAGGCGCTGGGACATTGTTTCCAGCTCTTTTATTGTACATATATCTTCAAAAAACATTCTGCAGTCTTCCTCGGTTTTCAGGGAAAGAACTGCATCATAAAGTTTTTTAAAATCTGAACGTTTTTCCATTTTCACCATCGTCCTTTTAATTTTCATTCAGCTTTTGGAGAAAAGCACGTGTTTTTGCACATTTGGGATTGTCGATAACCTCCTGGGGAGTACCATCCTCGAGAACAACGCCGTCTGCCATAAATATAATACGGTCGGAAACGTTACGTGCAAAATCAATTTCGTGTGTTACGATTACCATTGTAACATCCTTTGATGCAAGGTCACGTATTACACGCAGAATTTCGCCTGTAAGCTCGGGGTCAAGTGCACTTGTAGGCTCATCAAAGAAAAGGACCTTGGGATTAAGTGCAAGAGCACGTGCTATCGATACACGCTGCTGCTGACCGCCTGAAAGCTCACACGGGTAGTTATTCATTCTGTCGGCAAGACCGACACGTGTGAGAAGCGCTTTTGCATCTTCCTCTATTTGTGCGTAAATCTCCCTTTTATTCTGTTTAAAGTCAGGTCTTTCCTTTGCTAAAAGCTTGGGGGCGAGCATTACATTTTCAAGTGCGCTGTACTGCGGAAAAAGATTAAAGGACTGAAAAACCAGACCAAAATGAAGCTGATTTTCCCGTATCTGTGCTGCGGTCAGCTTTTTTCCTGATGCACCGTCATAAATGCATTTTCCGTCAACATAAATCTCACCGCAATCAGCCTCCTCCAGAAAGTTTATGGAGCGGAGAAGTGTTGTTTTACCGCTTCCCGAGGAGCCTATAATTGAAAGCACCTGCCCCTTTTCCATAGAAAAGCTGACGCCCTTTAAAACCTCTGTCTTGCCAAAGCTTTTGCGAAGGTTTTTAATTTCAAGAATTTTCATAGACACACCTCACCCCTTGTAATAGTCGAGCTTCTTTTCTATGTAGCCAAAAATAAGTGTAAGTATTCCGCAGAATGCAAGATAGAATACACCCGAATAAAATAGAGGCCACAAAATATGCTCACTGTTCATAAAACGCTTTGCATTCCACGTGATCTCATAAATCATAATAGTGTTAGCAAGCGAGGTGTCCTTTACAAGAGTAAGAAATTCATTACTCATCGGGGGGATAATGCGCTTTACAACCTGCATAAGAATGATTTTAAAGAAAATCTGTGACTTCTTAAGACCGAGCACTGCGCCCGCCTCATACTGCCCTTTGGGAATACCCTCTATTCCGCCACGGAATATCTCGGAAAAATAGCAGGCATAATTAAGGACAAAGGCAATCATTACGGCAACAAAGGTATCCATACCATCAATGCCCAAAAGTCCCGGACCAAAGCCAAAAACAATAAGCTGCAGCATAAGGGGCGTTCCACGAATAACCCAGATAAGGGTTTTGATGGGCCATTTTATAACCTTGATTTTGCTCATAGAGCCAAAGGATATAATAAGTCCCAGTGGAAGTGCCATAAGTAATGTCAGCGCAAATATTTTAAATGTTGTTAAAAGTCCTTCTAAAAGACTTAATGTTACTGTAATAAAAATAGACATAGTAAAATCCTTAAATATTATTTAAATGGGGATGTTAAAAATGTCCATAACGCAAAAAGACAACGAAATAACAATTTTAAAGTTCGAAATGCGAAGTTCGAAATGCGAAGTGTTGGTGGATTTTTTGCTTTGCAAAAAATCTTCATCAATAGATGTGTCCTGATTGGTTGTCCGTTCTGAAGCATTTTTTCCTATCCCCTAAAAAGAGGATGTAAAAAAGCAAATTTTTTACATCCTCTCAAAAGCTTTTTAAAAATTCTTAGAATGCAAGATTAAGCTCATACTTTTCAGCGAGAGCGGGAAGTGTGCCGTCTGCGTTAAGCTCATCAATGATTGCGTCAACCTTCCCTGTAAGCTCGTCGCCCTTTCTGAAACCGATACCGTATTCTTCTGAAGTAAGCTCAAGTGAATATGTGAGTGCATCATAGCTTGTGCCCTCTGCTGTCATTGATTTTGCCATTGTGATGTCGATAACGCACGCATCTGCCTGACCGCCCATTACTGCAAGAAGAGCATCTGTCTGTGCTGCTACGGGGCTGTATGCACCGTCAAGACCGTTATCCTTGATGGCAGCTTCGCCTGCACTGCCTGCTTCTGCCGCAAACTTAAGTCCCTTAAGGCTTTCTACATCAGCGTAGTTTTCGATAACATCCTTTTTCATAACAACAACCTGTGCGTTCTTAACATATGCCTTTGAAACGTCACAGTTCTTCTTAACCTCGTCAGAGATTGTCATACCGTTCCAGATACAGTCAATCTTCTTTGAATCGAGTGTAACAAACTTTGTATCCCAGTTGATTTCAACAAACTCAGGTGTAACGCCGAGCTTTTCACAAACAGCCTCTGCAAATTCTGTGTCAAAGCCTGTAAGTTCTCCATCTTCCATATAGTTCATAGGCTCATAAATTGTGTAGCCGATAACAAGCTTTTCTGCATCAGTATTTGCTGCAGGCTTCTTTTCGCCGCAACCTGAAATAAGGGTTACTGCGAGCATAAGTGTAAGTACAAGTGCCAATAACTTTTTCATAATAATTAACTCCTTTTTATTTTGTTTTTTATGTGTGTTATTATATTACCACTCTAATGCGCTAAAGTCAAGAGGTTTTTAAAATTATTTTTATAATGTAGGAGATAAAAAATTCTTTAGAATAGACAAGAAGCATACATAAATGAAGATTTTTTGCAGGGCAAAAAATCCACCAACATTTCGAACTTCGAACTTCGCATTTCGAATTTGCTATAGTGTTGTCTTTTGCAACCTGAATTATTTCGCCGTCAATTATCGTTTGTATACTCTGTTTAATTCCCTATAATAATCTCTGTCAATGCCAAGAAGCGACTCCTCGCTCAGGCGGAAGCACCAGTTACCCTCCGCAACGCCGGGATGGTTCATACACGTATCGCCGCCAAAACCGCATAAATCCTGCACGGGAACAATTGTCAAAGCTGCGCCTGACTGCCAGAGCGTGCGGATAATTGCACGTATAGATGGGCTTTGTGCACCGCCGATGCCGCAATCACCCTCAAAATTGCAGTAGGAGAGTGCATACGGGCGGCTTTCCACACTGCTTTCCCACAACCAGCCGAGTATGGTGTTTTTATCGTGTGTGCCTGTGTAGCCGCCCGTTTTTCCGCTGTAATTTTGGGGAAGGTGCGGTGTATCGTCATTTGTTATAAACGCAAACTGCATAACACCCATCCCAGGGAAACCCGTGTTTTTTACAAGCTCACGCACATCGTCATCAATATCGCCCAAATCCTCTGCAATAATTCTGTCGTCGCCGTAAAGCTTCTTCACACGGTCAAAAAAGTCCATACCCGGCCCCTTTTCCCATTTGCCGCAGACTGCGCCCTCCTCTGCAGGGATTGACCAGTATGCAGAAAATGCCCGAAAATGGTCTATGCGCACCGCATCATACATTGAAAGGGCGTGGGCAATACGCTCCATCCATAAGGAATACTCCTCTTTTTTAAGGGCGTCCCAGTTATAAAGCGGATTACCCCATTTTTGCCCCTCGCTGCAAAAGTAATCGGGGGGAACACCTGCGCACCGCTGAAGGTGCATATCCTTATCAAGTGAAAAAAGGTGCGGGTTTGCCCATACATCACTGCTGTCGTGTGAAAGGTATATGGGCATATCTCCGATTATTTTTACGCCTTTGGAATTGGCATATTCCAAAAGGGCGTGCCACTGACTGAAAAATTCATACTGCAAAAATATGTAAAAGGAAATTTCGCATGA
>JAZRQT010000212.1:0-7021 GCA_045650105.1 Clostridia bacterium
CGCAGCCTTTCTAAGTGTAATTAATATATACCTAATTTATTTATATCATAGATAAGCAATTATGTCAATCTTAAAAACAATGTTTGACATTTATGATTGCGCTATGGTAAACTATCTAACAGGAGTTGATTACAAATGACAAAATTTTTGAAAAAATTAGTATGCGTTATGGCAATAGCATCAATGCTTACAGGGATGCCTGTACACGCAAACGCTCTTGAAACAGATAAACCGCACTACAGCATTGCAATAAATAGTCCAAACGCAGTTTATAAAGGTGAGAAAGTGCAGATAAATGCACCCATACTTGCATTTGGAAAAACATACGTCGATTTGTATGAAACGGCATCGTATCTTGGTGTTAATGTTGAGTGGATTGATGCGCAGGTGCCGTATGTGAAGGTTGTTTCAGGAGAAAAATCCACTGATTTTACAATTATTAATTATTATGATGATTTAGAAAATGCCAATAAATTCTTTGTAAAAAATGAAAGAATTTTTGTTTCAGCACGTGACCTTGCCAAGGCAGCGGGAACAACACTTTCGTTTAAAGATTGGGTAATTACTTTTGGTACAGAGGCGCAAAGTGCAGATCTAACTCTTTTTGGGGAAATAAATCCTTTTATAAATGTTAACAACTACCTTTACGATACATATTTTTATACTCCGCAGCACTGTGTGTATCCCTATCAGGCATATTCGCACGAGTTTGTGGTAAGCGACGCAAATAAGCTTGCCAAAATGTATCCCGAGCTTATAAAGACAGGCTCAATCGGAAAATCTGTCGAGGGCAGAGACCTTGTGCTGATTGAATTTGGTAAAGGTGATAAAAAGATATTTGTTTGCGGTGCACATCACGCACGTGAGTATATAAGCACTACATACCTTATGTATGCGATAGACCGTTTTGCATATATGTATGAAACGGGAATGAATGAAACAGAATATGACATAAAAGCTATACTTGATAATGTTACCTTCTGTATAGTTCCTATGGTAAACCCTGATGGTGTAAACCTCGTACAAAATGGTATTGCGGCGGTGCAAACCCCCGAGGCAGTTTCCGCTATGAAAATAACGGAGGGAAAGGAAAACGGTTACCGTGCGTGGAAAGCGAATATAAACGGCGTTGACCCTAACTGGAACTATGACAAGGACTGGTTTAAGAGCAGGGAAAAAGCCTCATCCCCTGCATCAACGGGATATAACGGAGAAATGCCAAATAGCGAGCCTGAAACACAGGCAATTGCGGCGTATGTTGATGCGAATATGTTTGAGGCATATTTGTCAATGCATACTCAGGGCAAGCTTCTTTACTGGGCAGAGGATGTGACAAATCCCACAAATTTAGGAACGCTTGTACAGCGTTCTACGGGATTTTCACTTATTCGTGAGGACACTCCCAAAAAACTCAGCGGTGTGGGCGGCTCATTCTTTGACTATGTTTTCCGTAAATACGGTAAAGCGACTATGACGGTGGAGCTTTGTAATTATATAGGGCCGAGGCCCTATCCCGATGCGGATTTTGACAGAGTATGGGCACCTGCAAAGAATGTACTTTTGATATTTGGTAATACAATTATGAACAGGTGACGAGTATGAGATTGCAGAAATTTATTGCGGAGTGCGGCGTTGCATCCCGCAGAGGTGCTGAAAAAATAATAGAGAGCGGCAGGGTAACGGTTAACGGAGAAGTTGTAGATTATATGGGCTGCACAATAGACCCTGACGTAGATGTGATTGAGGTAGACGGAAATGTTTTAAGAGCGAATAACAAAAAATATTACATTATGCTCAATAAACCGAAAAACTATGTGACAACAGTTTCCGATGATTTGGGAAGACCTACTGTTATGCATCTTGTTTCCGATATTAATGCCCGTATATATCCGGTCGGCAGACTTGATTTTGACACTACGGGACTTCTTATAATGACAAATGACGGTGATTTTGCAAATATTCTTACCCATCCTAAGCATATTGTGGATAAAGCGTATATTGCACGTATTGATAAGCCGCTTGATGAAAATCAGCTCGACAGACTAAGAAGGGGTATAGAGCTTGACGGTGTTATGACTGCACCTGCAAGGGCAGAAAATATAAAGAACCCGAAGCGGGGAATTGAAGTTAAAATTACTATTCACGAGGGCAGAAACCGTCAGGTAAGAAGAATGCTGGAGGCGGTGGGTGTAAACGTAATGAGTCTTAAAAGAATTTCGGTAGGCTCCCTTACACTCGGAAATCTTCCCGAAGGAAAGTGGAGGGCGCTTTCTGATGCAGAAATTAATAAGCTGAGAGGTAAAGGAAAATGATACGTGTAAATATAATAGAAGATGAAAGAATAGTTCGCTCTGTCACAAGTGCAGTGGGGGAGTGTCCTCTCATAGCGTGGGCGCAGGAAAATGAAAAAAGCCCCGGACACTGCGTGTTTACCCTTGCGGGAGAGATAAAGGATATTATTGACAAGGATGATGTTTTTGAGCTTTTGGTGAGGTCAACCCTTAACTGCCTTGACCTTCGCAGCGTAAAGACTGCATTTTGCAGTAATAAAGAGCTTTTTGGCGGGCTTAAAAGGCTTGGCTTTAAAGAAAGCGCACGTGGCGTAGAGGTTGATATTAAAAGCTTTTTTAAGCCGTGTTGTAAACATTAAAGGAGAAAACTATGGAGCCAAAGGATTACATTGTAGACAGAATAGACGGTGAGTATGCGTATCTTAAAAACCTTGAAAACGGGGAGGAGCTTTTCATAGCCCTCGCATTGCTTCCAATGGGAACAGATACGGGCAGTAGGTTGCACTATGAAATGTTGGAATATACATTGATTGGATAAAGCAAAAAGGTGCGACACATTGGGGACTGTCCCTGATGTGTCGCACCTTTTTGCTTTTGGGAAAAATTAGAGAAAAATTTGTCGCCAATCTATTGAAATTAATGTAAGAATAAGATATAATATGATACAATGGGAAAAATTTGAGGTTGATTGGAAAGGTAGGAGGTAAAATAATGAGTTCAATCGAAAAAGTATCCGACCTTCTTGCCAAAAAAGCAGAGCTTGCTTTCGGCGGCGGAAAGGAAAAACAGGAGAAGCAAAAGCAGGGCGGAAGTATGACCGCACGTGAACGAATTGATGCGCTTTTGGATGACGGCAGCTTTGTTGAATTGGGTGCATTTGTTACTGCACGTAATGAAGACACTGCAGCAGACGGCGTTGTAACAGGCTACGGCACAATCGATTCAAGACTTGTGTATGTGTACTCTCAGGACATCTCAGTACTTAGCGGTGCGATGGGTGAGATGTATGCACAGAAGGTTTGCAAGGTGATTGATATGGCTTCCAAAATGGGTGCGCCCATTATCGGAATGCTTGATTCAAACGGTGTAAGACTTTCTGAAGGTACACTCGCACAGAGTGCTATGGGAAAAATCCTTAATGCAGTTTCCTCTGTAAGCGGTGTTGTTCCAAACATCAGCATCGTGTTTGGTAACTGCGCAGGCGGCAGTGCAATTGCTGCAGCTATGAGTGATTTTGTAATTATGAATGAGAAGAACGGAAAAATGTTCGTTAACGGCATTGATGTTATCGAGGCTACCGAGGGAAAAATTCCTGCGGTAGATGCAAAGGGAAGCGTTAACGAAAGCGGAAATGCACATTTCTTAGGTGCAGATGATGCTTCCTGCATCAATTTTGCAAAAATTCTTCTTTCATATCTTCCTTCAAACAATCTTTCTGATTCATTTGAATATGAAACGAACGATGAGCTTAACCGCCCGTGCGATATTCTTGATAATATTGACGCAATTGAGGATATGCGTGTTGTAATTGCTGAAATTGCAGATGATAAGGCATATTTTGAAGTTCAGGCTGATTATGCAAAGGAAGCTTCCGTTGGCTTTATCCGTGTAAACGGCTCTACAGTAGGTGCTGTAGCAACAAACGGAGAAGACCTTACGGGAAGAGCGGTGCAGAAGATGGCAAGATTTGTACGTCTTTGCGATTGCTTTAACATTCCTGTTCTTACAGTTACAGATGTAGAGGGCTTTAAAGTAAGTGCGAGTGAGGAAAACTGGGGACTTGTAAGAAAGTGCGCAGAGCTTGCATATACCTTCAGCGAGGCAACTGTTGCAAAGGTAAATCTTATTGCAAAGAAAGCATACGGCAGTGCCGCAGTACTTATAAATTCTAAAGAGGCAGGCGCAGACGTTGTTCTTGCATATCCGTCTGCACAGATGGCACCCCTCACGCCCGGTGCAGGTGCTACAATGCTCTATGCAGATAAGTTCAAGGACGGTATGAGCCGTGAAGAGCTTGAAAACGAATACAAAGAAAACGAAGCAAGCATTTATAATGCCGCAAAGAAGGGCTGTATTGACGATGTAATCGTTCCATCAGAAACGAGGGCACGTGTTGCAGCAGCATTTGAAATGCTTAAGAGTAAGCGTGCGAGCGCACCGCAGCGTAAGCACGACAATATGCCATTATAAGAGGTGAATGATATGTTGGATAAAAATGAACTTATTATGGAAGGTCTTGCATACACAGTAATGGGTATAGCAATAGTATTTATGATTCTTGTAATCATAATGCTCGTTATAAAGGCGATGGCGCTTTTCAGCTCCGATAACAGCAGCAAAGGAAAAAAGGAAGAGGCTGCTCCTGCAGCAGAGGCGCCTGCAGAAAAAAAGGATAATAATGCAATTATCGCTATAATTACTGCAGCTATTGCAGCAATTCTCGGAAAAAGTGCAACGGGTTTTCGTATCCGTTCATACAGAAAAATTCAGGATGGCGAATGGAATAAAGCAGGTCGCCGTGAAGTTCTTGACAACAGAATTTAAGGAGGATTATTATTATGAGAAAATTTATTGTTAATGTAAATGGCACATCATATGAGGTTGAGGTTGAAGAGGTTGGCGCATCTTCCTCTGCACCCGTTATGGCGGCTCCTGCTCCTGCACAGGCCCCCGCAGCGGCTCCTGCTCCGGCAGCAGCACCTGCACCTGCACCCGCTCCTGCTCCGGCTCAAGCACCTGCCGGCGGTACACCCGTTAAGGCTCCCATGCCCGGAAATGTTCTTGATATCAAGGTTTCAAACGGTCAGGCAGTTAAGAAGGGTGACCTTCTTGTAATTCTTGAGGCTATGAAGATGGAGAACGAGATTTTCGCTCCCCAGGACGGCACAGTAACAGTTGTAGCAAGTAAGGGTGCAACCGTAAACAGCGGTGACGTTCTTGTTACACTTTCCTAAAATACAGAATGGAGTGAGTTTAAGTGTTAGAGAAATTAATGTCCGGTTTTGCTAATTTCTTTGCAAGCACGGGTATTGCAAATATGTTTGCCGCTGACGGCACCGTTTGGTGGAAAACTGTCCTTATGCTTGTGATTGCGTGCGTTCTTTTGTATCTTGCAATTGTTAAAAAGTTTGAGCCGCTTCTGCTTCTTCCGATTGCGTTTGGTATGCTTCTGGCAAACCTTCCTCTCGGCAATGTAATGCATCCGGAGCTTTTCCTCGGTAACAGTATTGACTACGGAAAGGTTTTGAAAGAGGGCGGACTTTTAGACATCCTGTATTTAGGTGTTAAGCTTGGTATTTATCCTCCGCTTATCTTCCTTGGTATAGGATGTATGACAGACTTTGCACCGCTTATTTCAAACCCGAAGAGTATTCTTCTTGGTGCGGCTGCACAGCTTGGTGTATTCATTACTTTCCTCGGTGCAATACTTCTCGGTGCGTACGGCATTGGCGGTTTTGGTGGTGAGGGTGCTACAGCCCTTGATATATTCAAAGAGGCGGCATCAATCGGTATCATCGGCGGCGCTGATGGTCCTACTGCAATTTATGTAACAAAGACTCTTGCACCGCATCTTCTCAGTGCGATTGCGGTTGCGGCATATTCATATATGGCTCTTGTTCCGATTATTCAGCCTCCGATTATGAAGGCTCTCACAACAAAGGAAGAGCGTATGATTGTTATGGAAACACTGCGCCCCGTAACACAGAAGGAAAAGATTATTTTCCCGATAGTTGTTACCCTTGTTGTTGTACTTCTTATTCCCGATGCAGCACCCCTTGTAGGTATGCTTATGCTTGGTAACCTCTTTAAAGAAAGTGGCGTTGTTGAAAGAATAAGCAAGGCTGCACAGAATGAGCTTATGAACATAATCACAATCTTCCTTGGTCTTACGGTTGGTGCTACTGCTACGGCAGATACCTTCCTTACACCAAAGACAATACTTATCATCTGTCTTGGCCTTCTTGCATTCAGTGTTAGTACGGCAGGCGGCGTAATTTTCGGTAAAATTATGTGCAAGCTTACAGGCGGTAAGGTTAATCCCCTTATCGGTAGTGCAGGCGTTAGTGCCGTTCCTATGGCAGCTCGTGTTTCACAGACAGTAGGACAGAAGGAAAACCCCTCAAACTTCCTGCTTATGCACGCTATGGGTCCCAATGTTGCAGGTGTTATTGGTAGTGCCGTTGCGGCAGGTGTATTTTTAGCATTATTTAAGTAATGTCAAAGGGTGTATAAAAATGCACGCTCTTTGAATTCTCTAAGAAAGGAATAATCACAATGGAAAATAAAAGACCGGTAAAAATTACCGAAACAATTCTTCGTGATGCGCATCAGTCTTTGATTGCTACCCGTATGACTACAGAGGAAATGCTGGGTGCAGTAGAGCTCCTGGACAAGGTTGGCTTTAACGCTCTTGAGGCGTGGGGCGGTGCAACCTTTGACAGCTGCTTGCGCTTTTTAAAGGAAGACCCCTGGGAAAGACTCAGAAAGATTAAGGATAAGGCGAAGAACACTCCGCTCCAGATGCTTTTCAGAGGTCAGAACATTCTCGGATACCGTCATTACGGCGATGATGTTGTAAAATACTTCGTACAGAAATCCATTGCAAACGGTATTGATATTATAAGAATTTTCGATGCACTCAACGATGTAAGAAATCTTCGTACAGCTATTGAGGCTACAGTTAAGGAAAACGGTCACGTTCAGGCGGCTATTTCCTATACAATCAGCCC
>JAZRQT010000213.1:0-5487 GCA_045650105.1 Clostridia bacterium
AAGGAGGAAAACAAAATGAAAAAGTTTATGAAGGCACTTGCACTTGCTCTTGCATTGTGCATGGTTCTTTCAGTATCTGCTTTCGCTGCTGGTCCTGTTGTAGCAAATAAAGACACTCAGGTAGTAACTGTAACTGTAGAGTTGGCAGATGAAACATCTACTGAGCAGGTTGCTCTTTTGATTGTTGACACTGCTGTTGAAGATTCAGTTGCAGGAATAGCAGGTGTTACAGAAGGTCAGATTTATTTTATCGACCAGAAGGCTGCTACTGCAGGTGTTGCAACATTTACTGCACCTATCGCAGCAAGTGTTAACACGGTTGACGTTTATGTAGGATCTTCTTCACTTTCTACAAGCGGTGCAGTTCTTCTCGGTGATGATGTTGACATCAGAGTGTCAAAGAACATCACAATCGCAGAAGTTAACCTTGAAGATGCAAATGATAGCAATGACAAGAATAAGGTTATAATACAGCCTAATGGTAATGACATTGTTCAGCCCGGTGCAGCAATCAAGGTTAATGTTGCTGGTCTTGGTGTTCAGAAGATGGTTTGGGTGCTTAAGAATTCAGACAGTCAGAAGCTTTACTCTAAGTCTGTAGAGCTTAACCTTAACACAAATGCTGTTGAAGGTGATGTTTGGTTCACAGGTGTATTTTCTTCAGACGCACTTGCTAAAGCAAATAACTTTGTTATTAGTGATGTAAATGCTATCTTCCTTGGTAGCGATGGTTTGGATTACTACACAGATACTGATGGTACAGATGCAGCAGCAAAAGAAGGCTATCAGGCAAACTAATTTTCAGGAGGTAATGAATGATGAAAAAGTATAATAAACCCGAAATCGAAACATTAGCTCTTGAAACTGTAGATGTAATTGCTGTAAGTGCAACTGCAACGGTTGCTGCAGTTGAAGCAGGAATAGGAACTGGTCAGAATATTCAGGGAAATAACGACACTATTTCTACATTCGTTGATACAGGTTGGTCCTGGTAAGCGATTACATAGTTTAGAGCTAATTAAAAGGGTGCGGAATTTTCCGTACCCTTTTTACGTGTGCTTAAAAATTCCCATTTTGGGGACAGTCCCCAAAATGGGAATTTTTCGAAACAAAAACACCGATGCAATAGGTTGCATCGGTGTTTTAACTTTGATTATACAATTATCTGTTAAGAATAAGCTTTGTAAGCTCTACCGGCTCAACAATCTTGCCATCCTTATAAACACGCATATTGCCTGATGCAATTTCGTCGATAAGAATAACTTCGTTATTGTTATAACCAAACTCAAACTTAATATCCCAAAGGTCAAGACCTATTGACTTAAGGTCATCAGCAACAATCTTTGTGATTTTGAGTGTCTGCTCCTTCATACTCTCAAACATTTCGGGATACATAACGCCAAGTGCCGCAAGACCTTCGCCTGTTACAAGGGGATCGCCCTTCTCGTCGTTTTTAAATGTACATTCAACGTAACCGCCCTCGAGCACTGTTCCGTCCTCAATATATTCACCGTATCTGCGGATGAAGCTGCCTGTTGCAACAAGACGGCAGATAACTTCAAGACCGTGACCAAATACTGTCGCAGGAAGAACCTCCATAGTAGCATCCTCGACATTAGCACTTACATAGTGTGTTTTAATGCCCGCTTTTTTAAGAAGCTCAAAATAAAGAACAGAGGTTTCAAGGTTAGCCTTGCCAATACCCTCAATAGTAAGACCTACAGTATTTTCACCCGGGTCAAATACGCCGTCCTTACCTGTGCAGTCATCCTTGAACTTAAGGAGAACATTACCGTTTTCAAGCTTGTACACATCTTTGGTTTTTCCCTGATAAAGTTTTTCCATAAAAAAGACACCTACTTTTTTAGATTTTTCATATGAGAACATTTTACCACAAAATTTCTTCTGTGTATACATTTTTTTTTAATATTTTGAAAAAAAGAATATTCTGTCGAGAATAGGGCAGCTTTTCCAAACAAAAAGATTGAAACGTGCGTATATATATGATATAATAAATCCATTATAGTTACTATTTATTGAAGGAAGGGATAATCAATGCTTGAAAAGGAATGGGTATTTCTTGACGAAAATATTGATAATGCTCAGGCAGAGGCATATTCAGATATTTTTGATATTCCCGTTATTGTTGCAAAGGTGCTTTTAAACAGAGGCTTTACCGATGCAGCAGAGGCAAAGAAATTTCTTGACAAGGATTCGGGAAATTTTTATTCACCCCAGCTGCTTTGTGATATGGACAAGGCAGTTGCAAGGATTAAGGAAGCAATTGAAAAGAAAGAACACGTTGTTGTATACGGAGATTATGATGTTGACGGAATCACATCAACGGCACTTCTTGTAAACTATCTGCGTAATCAGGGTGTAAATGCGCAGGCGTACATACCCGACAGACAAAATGAGGGATACGGTATTAACAAAGCCGCAGTTAAAAAAATTCACGATAGCGGCGCAACACTCCTCATTAGTGTTGATACAGGAATAACAGCTTTTGAAGAAACAGAATATGCAAAAGAGCTTGGTTGTGATGTTATAATAACAGACCATCACGAATGTAAGGCAGAGCTTCCAAATGCAGTTGCAGTTATTAATCCAAAGAGAATGGACTGCAGTTATCCTTTTAAGGATTTGGCAGGTGTGGGCGTTGCGTTCAAGCTTGTTTGTGCGGCAAGTGATAAAAGCGAGACGGAGCTTCTTGATAAATATGCAGACCTCGTAGCACTCGGCACGATTGCCGATGTAGTATCTCTTAAAGGAGAAAACAGAATTATTGCGGCACGTGGTATAGAAAAGCTTTCCAAAAATCCAAACACGGGACTTGCGGCGGTAATTGCCACACTCGGTCTTCGTCAGAAATGGAACAACTGCGCTGTTGTAAGTTATTCTATAGCCCCAAGACTTAATGCCGCAGGAAGAATGTCAAATGCAATGATTGCAGTTAACCTACTCCTTACAGAAGACCCGACAGAGGCGCAGGAGCTTGCTATAAAGCTTGATGAAGAGAATAAAAACCGTCAGTATGAGGAAAAAATTATATTTGACGAAGCGGTGGAAATGATAAACAATATTGATATTGCTGACAAAAAGGTTCTCGTCCTTGCAAAGCGCAACTGGCATCACGGCATTATAGGTGTTGTTGCATCACGAATTTGTGAAAAGTACAATAAAACGTGTATCCTTATATCTATAGATGATGAATGGTGTAAAAGCTCGGGCAGAAGTGTTGACGGAATTAACCTTTTTGATGCGCTGAGTAATTGTGCCGATATTCTTGAAAAGTTTGGCGGTCATGCGTATGCAGCAGGTTTTTCAATCAAGGAAGAATATATTGAAGAACTTGACAGACGTCTTAATGAATATGTTTGTGAGGGCAGTGAGGCAGGAAAGCTTCCAAGATTAATGATTGATTCAAAAATCACGGTTAACGACATTAACGCCGCAACTATAAGAAAGACAGAGGTGCTTGCCCCGTATGGTGCAGGAAACAAGGTGCCCGTTTTTGCACTTATGGGTGCAAAGGTTGTTGACGTAAAAACCCTTTCAGACGGAAAGCATTGCCGTTTCCTGCTTGAAAGTGAAAGACGTTTGGTTGAGGCTATCGCTTTTGGTGCAGGCAGTATGGCATCAGAGTTTTATCCGGGTGATGTTGTAGACGTTGCAGGTGAGCTTAATATCAATCTTTATAACGGGCAGACAAGGCTGCAGATAATTCTCTGCGGAATAAGAATGGCGGAGAAAAAGGTGGCAGATATTTTACCTGACAGACAGGATTTTGTTGATATTTATAAATATTTCAGACAGCAGGACAGCGTAAGCGAGGAACTTTCAACGCTTTCAGGTAAATTTACGGATATTTTCGGCAGACGTATTATGCGTGATAAGATTATAAACGTGCTGAGGGTGTTCAAGGACCTTAAGATACTTAATTATCATAAGCTCGGCGATGTTGTTCAGGTAACAGTTTACGAGAGTGAGAAAGGTAAAAAAGTTTCAATAGATAAGAGCGAAGAATATCAGAGAATAAAAAAAGAGGTTGAAGCCATCTGATAGTTTTGTCAGTAAGGGAAGTGACAATATGGATTATGCATTTGATGCGTTAATGGAGAAAATCAGAAAATATAATAAGAATGTAGATTGCGATGAGGCTCTTTTATATAAAGCATATAAAAGATGCAGGGAAGAACATTCAAGTCAGCTTCGTCACAGTGGGGAGCCGTATTTTGTTCACCCGTATGAGGTTGCGTGTATCTTAGCTGATATGGAGCTTGATTGTGAGGCTATTATGGCAGGCTTGCTCCACGATGTTATTGAAGATACACCCTTTGGCTACGAGCAGATGAAAAATGAATTTGGCGAGCAGGTTGCAATGCTTGTAGAAGGCGTGACAAAGCTTGACAAAATTAAGTGTATATCCAAGGAAGAGGCGCAGATAGAAAATCTTCGCAAAATGTTCTTTGCAATGGCGGAGGATATCAGGGTTGTGCTGATAAAGCTTGCGGATAAGCTTCACAATATGCGTACATTAAAGCATATGAAGCCTGAAAAACAGCTTGAAAAAGCGAAAGAGGCGCTTGATGTATATGCCCCTCTTGCATACAGACTTGGTATTTCAAAAATTAAGATAGAGCTTGAGGATTTAGCGCTTAAGCATCTTGACAGTGTTGCATATTATGAGATTGTTGACGGTCTTTCGCAGAAGCAGTCCGAGCGTGATGCATACGTTCAGAATGTGAGGGACGTTATTGCTGACAAGATGGAGGCAATGGGAATACAGTGCCATATTGTTGCCCGTGCAAAGCATATATACAGCATTTTCAGGAAAATGTATAACCAGAATAAGACACTTGACGAGATATACGACCTTTTTGCAGTAAGAATTATAGTTGATACTGTGGCTGAATGTTATGCCGTTTTAGGTATGGTGCATGAGGAATATAAGCCAATCCCCGGAAGATTTAAGGACTATATTGCAATGCCCAAGCCCAATATGTATCAATCTTTGCATACAACGGTAATCGGCCCTGACGGTCAGCCCTTTGAAATACAGATAAGAACATGGGATATGCACCGTGTTGCAGAGCGTGGTGTTGCGGCGCACTGGAAATATAAAGAGGGCAAGGCGGGAGATAAAGAAAACCTTGAATGGGTAAACAGACTCCTTGAAATTCAGAGCGAAGCGGTTAACCCTGAGGACTTTATGCGAATGCTCAAAATTGATATGTTTGCTGATGAGGTGTTTGTATTTACGCCAAGGGGTGACGTTATAGGTCTTCCCGCAGGTGCAACACCGATTGACTTTGCATTCTATATCCATTCCGCAGTCGGCTATAAAATGACGGGGGCAAAGGTTAATTCAAAAATTGTAAACCTTGATTATAAACTTCAAAACGGTGATATTGTAGAGGTTATAACCTCAGGTGCAGCCAAAGGTCCAAGTATGGACTGGCTGAAAATTGTCAAAACAAGTACTGC
>JAZRQT010000214.1:0-1833 GCA_045650105.1 Clostridia bacterium
TAGAAAAGCTCACACTCCGAGCAGTTTGCGTGAAGTACGGAGGGGTTAATGCTGAGCGTTGTAAGCTCATCCTTTATATCAATCCCAAGGGATGCCGCAGTAGTGAGGGAATAAAGCTTTGCAAATGCGCTTTCGGGAAAACGCAGAGAAATTTTTTCTGCGAGCTTTAAAACTGCATTTTCGCCCTTTTCAGGCATACTTCCGTGCGCCGCCAGACCTTTTTGAGAAAGTGCCTCTCCGTTTATAAAGGCGTGTGCCTCGTCAGGGACAATATTTATAACCTTACCACCCTCAAATTTGAAATCTGCGGGCATAGAGGTTTCTTCTCCAAAAATGCGTACACGCAGAAGACCCTTTTCGCCAAATACAGCAGGATAGTCTGCATCGGGGGAAAAGGCTATTGTGGGAAGCTCTTCGGTTTCTTTGTAGCGTTTCATACAAAGGCAACCGCCCGTTTCCTCGTCACCGCCGATTATAAGGCGCACCCTTTTTGAAAGCGGGATTTTTGCATCGCTTATTGCCTTCATTGCATAAAGGGCAAGGAGGGCAGGGCCCTTATCATCAATAACGCCTCTGCCGTAAACACCGTCATCCGTTACACTGCACTCGAGCGGGGGATAGCTCCATCCGTCGCCCGTCTCAACAGTGTCGGTATGAACGATAATTCCCAGAAGCTCGTCGCCCTCTCCCATTTCAATATATCCGCAGTAGCCGTCAAGGTTTTTTGTTTTAAAGCCAAAGCGTTTGCCAATGGAAAGAAAAGCCTCAATAGCATCGTTTATTCCTTTTCCCAAAGGGGCATCGGGCGTTTCCTCTCCACAGTTTCCGCGTATGCTTTTTATTGAGATAAGTGTTTTAAGGTCGTTTAAAAATTCCTGTCTGTTAAACATCATAAAAATCCTTTCAGCCGCAGTATGAAATCTCAGGCGTAATTACGGCATAATAGTTTTTGTTTATATTCTGTACTGATTTTTCAAGATTAGTACAAATATCATCCTTTTTACTAAAAAGCTCAGGAGGAAGGATTAAATCAAAAATTATATTCGTATGCGTAGGGCCGGGCACAATGCGCAAATCGTGTATATTGGCAGCGGGGGACAGCTTTTCACATTCCTTTGAAAGGACAATATAAACCTCTTTTAAAATGGGGTTATGAATATCAATGGGGTCCATATGAATAACCGCCTCGCATCCAAGGTGCGAACTGATTTGTCTTTCTACCAAATCCACCGCATCGTGAAGTGCAAAAAGCTCTTTTGAACCGTCAACCTCCATATGAAGCGATACGAAAATCTTGTTTGGTCCGTAGTCATGAACGACAAGATCGTGTATTCCTATTGTTTCGTGGTTTGAACGTACAATGCGTTCCACCTCACGCACAAATTCCTGCCTGGGAACGCTTCCTAACAGCGGGGCAGATGTTTCGATTACTGCCATTATTCCCGTGCGTATGATAAGTGCGGAAAGAACTGCGCCCACATATCCGTCTATATAGATGTTTGTAAAATACATAAATACAGACGAAATGAGGATTGCAAGGGTGGATATACTGTCGCTTATACTGTCAAAAGCAACTGCTCGGAGCGATGCCGAATGTATCTTTTTGCCGCAGGAATTATTGTAAAATGCCATATAAAGCTTTACCAAAGCGGAAAGGAGCAAAATGATTACAACATACCTGTTAAAAACAAATTCTGTGGGATTAATAATTTTTTTAATCGAGGATTTTAAAAGCTCAACCCCCACGAAAATTATTGTCACAGAGATAAGCGTCCCTGCAATATATTCAATTCTGCCGTGCCCGAATGGATGCTCACGGTCAGCCTTTCGGGA
>JAZRQT010000215.1:0-3759 GCA_045650105.1 Clostridia bacterium
GTGCCCCGCTGACGCTCCCCAAAATCTGATAATATCTTATCTGTCCGTTATTGAAAAAAAAACCCAGCGCAATCACTGCACCGATACATACAAATGCAAACAGAATGTCCTCAAGCGTTGTCCTGAGTATTCCTGCAAAAATTTTTTTACGTATACATCGCTGAAAATCAAAAAACACGCCGCATCCCAGCCCGAGCAGTACACAAAGTAAAAACACATACATCTGATGCGAAGATGAAATCTCCATTATTTAAGCACCCTTTTCAAAAAGCTCTCTTTGTCACCCTTTCCTTTTGTATATACGCAGCCGTTTATTTCGCCCTCAATAAAAATATCTCCGTTTTCCGTGGAAAGCTTTTTGATTTTCATACCGCTTCCCGTTACAGTCAGTATTGAGTCTGTCGTTAATAAAATAATCTTATCAGACGAAAAATTTTCTACATCGCATATTCCGCTCGCCGTAAATTTCTGTCTGTTTTCAATAATAATGTTACCTGCTTTTTTAATTGAGTTTGTTGTTTCAGCCATAATAAATCCCTCCTATATAAAATGTATTATACAGGAGGGATAACTATGCACTGCCTTTTCTAAATATCAGGATTTTTCAAGCATACGTTTTAAGAACATACCCGTATATGATTTTTCACATCTGCTGACCTCTTCGGGCGTTCCGCAGGCAACAACATTTCCGCCATTGTCACCGCCCTCGGGACCAAGGTCTATAATATAGTCTGCCGTTTTTATAACGTCAAGATTGTGTTCTATTACAAGCACTGTGTTACCCTCAACAACAAGTCTGCTCAGGTCATCTATAAGTCTGTGCACATCGGCGGCGTGAAGTCCCGTTGTCGGCTCGTCAAGGATATAAATAGTTCTTCCCGTAGAGCGTTTTGAAAGCTCCGTTGCAAGCTTTACACGTTGCGCCTCTCCGCCTGAAAGTGTTGTGGAGGATTGTCCCAGCCTGATATAGCTTAATCCTACATCATTTATTGTCTGAAGCTTGTTTTTAATTTTCGGGATAGAGTCGAAAAACTCCACCGCTTCCCCCGCTGTCATTTCAAGCACTTCATAAATGTTTTTACCTTTGTAATGAACGTCAAGGGTTTCTCGGTTGTAGCGTTTGCCCTTACAAACCTCGCACGGAACGTATACATCGGGCAAAAAGTGCATTTCGATTTTTAAAATTCCGTCACCGTTGCACGCCTCACACCTACCGCCACGAACATTGAAGCTGAAACGACCTGCATTGTACCCCCTCGCCTTTGCCTCGGGCGTCATTGCAAAAAGCTCACGTATATCGCCAAACACACCCGTATAGGTAGCAGGGTTTGAACGTGGTGTTCTTCCTATCGGCGACTGGTCAATATCAATTACCTTGTCAAGGTTTTCTATTCCCTCAATCGTCTTATGCTTTCCGGGCACTGCCTTTGCGTGATTAAGCTTATAGGCAAGATGCTTGTAAATAACCTCGTTTACAAGAGAGCTTTTACCGCTTCCTGAAACACCCGTAACGCAGACAAATTCACCCAGCGGAATATCAACATCCACATCCTTAAGGTTATTTTGTGCCGCCTTTACCACACGTATTTTATTTCCGTTTCCTTTACGGCGCACTTTGGGGACTTCGATTTTTTTCCTGCCGCTTAAGTAGTCACCCGTAACGGAGTTTTTATTGTTAATAATATCTTCTACCGTTCCCTCTGCAATAATCTCACCGCCGTGCACGCCTGCACCGGGTCCCACATCAACAATATGGTCTGCCGCAAACATCGTGTCTTCATCGTGCTCCACAACGATAAGCGTATTTCCCATATCTCTGAGCGATTTTAACGCATCAATAAGCTTGTTATTGTCACGCTGATGAAGTCCTATGCTCGGCTCGTCAAGAATATATAAAACACCAACGAGTCCTGAGCCAATCTGTGTTGCAAGCCTTATTCTCTGCGCTTCACCGCCCGAAAGAGTTCCTGCGGAGCGTGAAAGGGTAAGGTATTCAAGACCGACATTATTAAGGAAACCTATTCTCGCATTTATTTCCTTTAATATTTCTTCGGCAATCATTGCCTGCTGTGTATCAAGCTCAATTCTTTCAAAAAATCCTTTTGCACTGTTTACCGAAAGGTTACATACTTCGTCAATATTCTTACCGCCTACGGTAACACTGAGGCTTTCACGGCGCAGTCTTTTTCCCTTACACTCATTACACGGAATTTCACGCATCAAGCCCTCAATATCCCACTTTGCCCACTCGCTGTCCGTTTCATCGTAACGGCGCTGAAGATTATTTACAATACCCTCAAATGTAGCCTTATACCTCGAAAGTCCACGCTTTCCCTCGTGCTCAATCTCTATTTCCTCACTGCCCGTTCCGTAAAGAATAATATCTATAACCTCCTGAGGCAGATTTTTTACGGGAGTGCTCAGGCTGAAATCATATTTTTTTGCAAGCGCCCTGAACGTTGCGTTTGCCATACTGCCCTCTTTATCAGGAGCACGCCACCCGCTCACACTGAAAGCGCCCTCTAAAACGGAAAGCTCATCACTCACCATAACGAGCGAGGGGTCAACACGCTTTAAAAGACCTATACCGCTGCACCTGGGGCACGCACCGAGCGGATTATTAAAGGAAAACATTCTCGGCGAAAGCTCCTCTAAGCTTATACCGCAATCATCGCAGGCATAGTTACGGCTGAAAACCATTTCCTCCTCGCCGTTTAAAACCATCACTATTCCCTCTGCAAGGTGCAGTGCAATTTCTATAGAGTCGGCAAGTCGGCGGCGTATATCTCCCCGCACAACAAGCCTGTCCACAACAACCTCTATGTTATGCTTCTTCTGCTTTTCAAGCTCTATTTCCTCTGATAAATCATAGATTATTCCGTCAACACGCACACGCACATAACCGCTCTTACGTGCGTTTTCAAATATTTTCTGATGCTCGCCCTTTTTGCGGCGCACTACGGGGGCAAGAATTTGCACACGGCTTCCCTCAGGGAGCGATAACACCTTGTCCACAATCTGGTCAAGGGTCTGCTGAGAAATAACCTTTCCGCACATTGGGCAGTGAGGTATACCCACACGTGCATAAAGAAGCCTTAAATAATCATATATTTCCGTTACTGTACCGACAGTTGAACGGGGGTTTTTATTCGTTGTCTTCTGGTCAATACTGATAGCAGGACTAAGTCCCTCGATATAATCAACCTCGGGTTTTTCCATCTGACCGAGAAACATTCTTGCATATGAGGAAAGCGACTCTACATACCTTCTCTGTCCTTCTGCATAAATAGTATCAAATGCAAGCGATGTTTTTCCCGAGCCTGAAACCCCGGTAAAAACTATCATCTTATCTCTTGGAATTGTCAGATTTACATTTTTAAGATTATTTTCACGGGCGCCTTGTATAACTATTTCTTCTTTTTTCATTTAAAGCACCTCTTTCCTTAGTCTTTTTATACGGTCACGTATTTTCGCCGCATCTTCAAAGCGTAGCTCCTCGGCGGCTTTTTTCATTTCTTCTTCAAGCTGCATTATTACCTTCTGCACATTTAATTTCGGCGAAGTTTCCTCCTCCGCCTGCGTTGCAGCAATCACATCGCTGATATTCTTTTTAATGGTACGGGGAACAATATTATGCTCCTCATTATATTTTTGCTGAATTTCACGTCTGCGGTTTGTTTCAGTAATGGCACGCTCCATAGAGTCTGTTATTCTGTCAGCGTACATTATAACCTTACCCTCAGCATTTCTTGCCGTTCT
>JAZRQT010000216.1:0-3800 GCA_045650105.1 Clostridia bacterium
TGACCAAGCCTGATTTTTGAAGCATCAAGCTTTTGGGACGATTTTGATTTGAAAACGTCCTCTGAAAGCTTATCTGCCATTTTATCTGCACCACGGCGGAGCTTCAGGCGGCTTTCCTCAATTTCACGTCTGTTTGCCGATGCCGATTCGTCAAGCAGTTTTTGCATTTTCTTTACGATTGCATCAGCCTCACTCTTTGCCTGCTCATAAATCTTTTTTGCATCACGGCGTGCATCGGCAAGGATTTTTTCTTTCTGAGTTTGTATACGCTGATGCTCTTTTTGTGTCTCTTTTTTCTGTGCGAGGGTTTGTGCACGTGCCTCACTTGCGGCAGTAAGCTCCTCCTGAGCCTTTGCACGGTGCTCCTCAAGAGAAGATATAACATCCTCAAAGTGTGTGTTTTCGCTGTCTATATGCGTTTGTGCGTGCTCAATTATTTCTTCGCTGAGTCCAAGCCTGCGGCTTATGGCAAAGGCATTACTTTTGCCCGGAACGCCGATAAGAAGACGGTACGTGGGTCTCAGGCTTGCTACATCAAATTCGCAGGCGGCATTTTCAACTCTGTCGGTTGAAAGTGCATAAAGCTTAATTTCACTGTAATGTGTTGTTGCAGCAACCTTTGCACCAAGCGATTTTGCCCTTTCTAAAATTGCAATAGCAAGGGCAGCACCCTCCGTCGGGTCAGTTCCCGAACAAAGCTCGTCAAAAAGAATGAGTGTTTTATAATCTGCTTTCTGAAGTATTTTTATGATATTTGTCATATGTGCGGAAAAGGTACTGAGTGATTGCTCAATAGACTGTTCATCACCTATGTCGGCAAAAACATTTTCAAATACACAAAGCTCGCTGCCCTCTGCAGCAGGAATACAAAGCCCCGACTGCGACATAAGGGTAAAAAGCCCCAAAGTTTTAAGTGACACCGTTTTTCCGCCCGTATTGGGTCCTGTGATTACAAGTGTATCAAAATCCCTGCCGAGATATATATCGGTGGGGACAACCTTTTTTGCATCTATCAGGGGATGGCGACCTCTTTTGATGTTTATAATGCCGTCGGAATTAAGAAGGGGTACACTTGCATCCATTTTTAGTGCGAGCTTTCCCTTGGCAAAGGCAAAGTCTATTTCAATAATTGCTTTGTAATCCTCTATTATCTGTGCTGAAAATTCTGCCACTTTTTTTGAAAGGTCTGCTAAAATACGTTCAATTTCATCTTTTTCCTCGCTAAGCAGTGTGCGCAGACGGTTATTTATCTCAACTGCCGCCATCGGCTCTATAAAAAGCGTAGCCCCACTAGCAGAGCTGTCGTGTACGACACCTGAAACCTCTCCCCTGTGCTCACTCTTAACGGGGATAACATATCTGTCACCACGCATAGTGACAATAGGCTCCTGCAGAAGTGATGAAACCTTGGGTGAATGTATCATTTCGTTTAAAACTTCACGCACTTTGGAGTTAAGTGAGCGCATTTTGCGCCTTATTGCAAGAAGCTCGCCCGATGCATCGTCAGCCATTTCCTCATCGCTTATAATTGAACCCAAAATAGTTGTTTCAAGCTTTTTGTTTTCAGATAATGCTGAAAACAAGGTGGAAAGCTGTGGATAATTTTCCTGGAAGTTATCTTCATCTGCATACGAAAGAAGCCCACGTGTCATCCTAAGCACGTGCGCAACCCCCAAAAGGTCACCCATAGATAAAACGCCGTCTGCCTCGGCACGTTTAGCCGCACCCGTTATATTACGGACAGGGCTTATCGGCGGTGCGCTTTTTTTTATCAGGAGCATCTGCGCCTCGCTTGTTTGTGCAAGAAGACTGCGTGCCTCATAAATATTGTCCACCGGCAACAATGCGCCGCAGCGTTCACACGCTTCGGCGCATATTGCCAGCTCACTCAGCATTTCTCTTACAGTATTAAATTCGAGAACTCTTAGTGTTCTGTTTTCCATTATATTATCAATCCTTTAGGTATCAGTCCAATTTTATATGCTCAGGAAGACCATTAACCGTAAGCTGTGAAACCTCACCCTCTATAAGAGGACGGACATACTTTATAAATTCCTCAGTTACGTGGTCGCCGTTTTCATTTATCATACTAAGGGGAACAGATTTTGCAAGATTTGCAACCTCACGAACATCTGCCGTATCTGTTACGCAGATATACGGGTCGTCTGATATTCTTTTAAGGAGAGCCATTTTGCCGCTCTGTCCCTCAGAAGCAGCTTTTACGGCATATTCTCCTACAGCGGCAGACTCGGTTAAATCAGTAAGCGATGCTATATGAGAAGCGCAACGCTGAAGTGTTGAAAGCTCTACCGCACGTGTTTTTATACCTAAATCATTTTTAAGCATTGTTGCAATTGTCTGTGCCGTTCCTGTAAGCATAGTATGACCGAAAGTATCTGTGCCCTTACTGCTTCCAAGCTCACAAACATATTTTCCGTCAGCGGTCTTTACACCCTCTGAAACAGTAATAACGATTGATTTTTGTGTTTTTATAATTTCTGCAATGCGATTCTTTACATATTCGTAATCAAAGGGAACCTCGGGGAGTAGCACCATTGCAGGGCCTTCGCAGTCATCCCCCTTGGAAAGGGCGCTCGCACCGGTCAGCCATCCTGCATCTCTGCCCATTATTTCAACGATGGTTACACTTTCCATCTCATAAACAAGACCGTCACGTACAAGCTCCTTTGTAACGGTTGCTACAAATTTTGCCGCACTGCCAAAACCGGGTGTGTGGTCTGTGATAACAAGGTCATTGTCAATTGTCTTGGGAACACCGATAAAACGAACGTCACTGCCATTAAAGGATGCATATTCGCTCAGCTTTTTCACAGTGTCCATAGAATCGTTTCCGCCGATGTAGAAAAATCCCTTTATATTATATTTCTCAAAAATGGAGAAAAGCTTTTCGTATACTTCATTTCCCTCTACAGGCTCGGGAAGTTTAAAACGGCAGGAGCCTAAGTATGAGGAGGGCGTTCTCTTCAAAAGCTCAACATCACGGTCGGACTTTATGTAGTCTGAAAGCTCAATTATTCTTTCGTCTAAAAGTCCCTCAACACCGTTTCTCATTCCGTATATTTTTCCGTCGCAAAACTTCTTTCCGCCGCAAAATACACCTGCAAGTGAAGAGTTAATTGCCGCAGTCGGGCCGCCCGACTGACCAATAATAATGTTTCCGTTAATTTTCACGATTATTCCTCCAAGTTACCAAACTTACGGTTATATTTTAATATATTTAAGCTATAGTGTCAATAGTGCATTGCTGTATTAAAAAGAAATTATAAATCAACACCGAGGAATTTTTTTGCTAAAATTCCTACGAAAAATGACATAATTGCAACTCCTATGCTGATAAGTGACATTTCTAAGAATCTTGGCTTAAATTTCTCCCCTTTTGCCACAGATATGTAATAGGTAAACCCTGCGATAATTAAAATAACAAAAGCAATCATCAGTAAAAGTGCACTCATATAATTACTGTTATCCATCAGAAGATACGGAATAATTAAAAGTGCAACCGTTATAAGATATGCCGTGCCCGTATAACAGCAGGATTTAAAAGCATCTGTTCTGCCCTCATTCCTTGCGGCAAGAAACTCACTTGATGCCATAGAAAAGGTTGCCGAAATTCCCATAATAAGACCTGAAAGTGCGATAAGACGTGTGTTTTGCATTGCAAAGGTAAACCCTGCAAGCGAGCCTGTAAGCTCTACTAAAGCATCGTTCATTCCTAAAACCATACTTCCCACGTACTGAAGACGTTCCTCGTCAAGAAGCTCTAAAAGTGCCGCCTCGTG
>JAZRQT010000217.1:0-1796 GCA_045650105.1 Clostridia bacterium
AGGCTTTGTAGCACCTGTTGCAGTATTACCTGCAAAGCCCGGCTCTGTTTCTGTGATTGCAAGCTCTACAATGTTCGGAGGCTCGATAGCGAAGATATTTCCCTTGTAGGAAAGAATCTTAACCTGCATATTCTCCTTAACGAACTTGAGCGCATCGCCAAGCTGGTCTTGACTTACAGGAATCTGCTCGTAAGTTTCGGGGTCCATAAAGTAGAAAAGGTCGCCATCGTTGTAAAGATATTCCATATCCTTACGATCAATGTGTGCCTTGGGCATTTTGTCTGTGGGGTTGAAAGTCTTTTCAACAACACCGCCTGAAATAACATTTCTAATCTTTGTTCTAACAAACGCTGCACCTTTACCGGGTTTAACGTGCTGGAATTCGATTATCTGATAAACACTTCCATCGTATTCAAAAGTAACACCGTTTCTGAAATCTCCTGCTGAAATCATTTTATCTATCCTTTCGTAACAAAAATATTTTCCTTATGATATATTTTACAACATATTACCATAAATATCAAGAACTTTTTTGGATAAAGCTGTAAACTTTTTATTTAAGCAAATATCCACGTGTGTAAAGCGCAGGTTTTGTCGGGGCGATTTCACCACGGTACATTTTGACAACGGTTTCTGCTTCATTCTTCCCCTCTGTTGTAAAAATTATCCGTATTGCGCCTATATTGCTTTTATAAAGCTCTTTTAATTTATCAGCCATAAAGGTAGGACGGGAATTGAGCATTGTATTAATATGCGTGTCACTATCACCTATCAACGTAAACTGTGCGCCCGTTTTATCCTTTATCCTGATTTCCTTAGTACAGTCACATTTTCCCGTAATTCCACGGATAAGGCACGCACGGCTTGTCATAACACATTGGTATCCGTGACAGACTACCTCGCACATAAGCTTTGTTTTTGACTTAATTTGTGAAATCTGCGAGAGTGACAGCTCCGTAGAAAGTGTTATCGTGTCACAAACATCTTCAAGCGATGCCGCAAAGACAGAGTTATATATATTCATTCCCCAGTCTGCGTTTGCTTTTCTCCCTTGCTTTTTGGCAAGAGAAAGCATTCCAGGGGTGTTTGCGTATACGCCATAGCTTTTGGGAATTTCAGAGAGTTGTTTTTCCGTTTTCTCTTCATCAAGAACGACCTGCGGTAATAATACATAGCACCTTTCATCGGGTGTAATCTCATCCCACAGAGAAAGAGGAACAAGCACTCTGTCAGCTTTCTTTGCCGCATCAAACTGCTCCTTCGTTCTTACCTGCACGCTGATAAGAGGTTTTTTGCGACTATTATAATTTTTATCCTGCGGATAGGAAAAGGGGAATGTTTCTTTCGGGGTGATTTCTGCCCTTTTTTCCAAAAGGGCGTTTGCCGCCTCCCTGCGGATAGAGTTAAGCTCCGACGCCCGAAGCATTAGCCCCTCATCGGCTGTAAATTCAAAAGAATTGAGAGAAAAAGGCGTTTGCCCCAGCTTTGCAATCTGGCTGTATGCACGTTCTTTTGTAAGGGGAAGATTTTGGGCAATCTCTCCCTCTGCGCCAAAAGCTGTCACCGTATTCACACCGTCTGTAAGGGATAGTGATGAAAGCTCATTTTTTCTTAACGTCAATGTGGCATCAACGGAAATTTTCTTGTTTTCCACTCCGTCACGGTAGGAATTTTCCGCCTCTTTAAGAGCGGTGTCATCAGCACGCAATGTGAGATTATCATTGCTGATAGAGTAATTCATTATTTCAGGCGTATTATATCCGCCCAAACAACCCTTTGTAAAGCCGTCGCCACGG
>JAZRQT010000218.1:0-4707 GCA_045650105.1 Clostridia bacterium
GCATACGAGGGACTTATTGACGGCAAGGAGGTAAGCTGGCTTCCTTCTTACGGTCCTGAAATGCGTGGCGGTACGGCAAACTGCAGTATTATTTTAAGTGATACTGCTATCGGCTCACCCATCGTATCAAACCCCGATATACTTATTGCGATGAATCTTCCGTCGCTTGATAAGTATGAAAATGAGACGAAGGTTGGCGGACAGATTTTTGTTGACAGCTCACTTATCGACAGAAAGGTAGAGCGCAGCGATGTAGAGGTTTATTATATCCCTGCAACAAAGCTTGCGTCAGACGAGGGTCTCAGCGGTCTTGCAAATATGATTATGATTGGTCATATGATTGCAAAGAGCGGTATTATCCCCGAGGAAAACATTGAAAAGGCAATGCAGAAGGTTGTTCCCGCTGCAAAGCAGAATATGTTCGACCTTAATATGAAGGCAGTAAAATTAGGTTTCGATTATTAATTTAAAACCAAAAAATATGTAAAATGGAGGTATAGCTATGAATACACAGATTAAAGATATTGGAATGCGTCTTCAGTCACTTCGTGAGGATTTTGAAATTACAATTGAAGAAATGGCAACGAAGTTAGGGGAAGATATAGAGATTTACAAAAAATATGAAAACGGCGAAATGGATTTCTCTTTCAGCTTTATTTATAATGCAGCAGAAATCTTAGGCGTAGACGTTCTTGACCTGATTAGCGGAGACCAGCCGACGCTTTCAATGTGTAGTATGGTTAAAAAAGGTCAGGGCTATAGCGTAAAGCGTGAACACGAATATGACTATAAGCACCTTGCCTATACATTCCGTAATAAAAAGGCAGAACCGTCTCTTGTTACAATTAATCCCGATAAATCGGCGCCCGTGCTTCACGGACACGAAGGTCAGGAATTCAACTATGTAATTTCAGGCAAAATGAAGCTTTATATCGGTGATATTTGTTACGAGCTTGAGGAAGGGGACAGTGTGTATTTTGACTCAAGCGTTCCCCATGCCGAGCAGGCAGACGGTGATGAGCCTGCACAGTTCATCGCTGTCGTAATGAAATAATAATTGTAGTAGGATTGGAGGAGATGCCGTTATGGCAATATATGAAAAATTCGTCGGTGCGACAAGGGACGATTTCCTTTCCCTCAAGGATGCACAGACAAACTATACATTAAAATACCGTGATGATTTTAACTTTGCATATGATGTAATAGATGTTCTCGGAACAGAAAAACCCGACAAGCTTGCAATGGTGTGGCTGTCAGCAGATAAAAGCGTGGAAAAGAGATTTACATTCCGTGATATGATGCTTGCGTCAAACAAGGCGGCAAACTATTTTAAATATATGGGTATCAAAAAGGGCGACACAGTAATGCTCACCCTTAAAAGAAGTTATTACTTCTGGTTTTGTATCTTAGGTCTTCATAAAATCGGTGCTGTTGTTGTTCAGGCAACAGATATGCTTAAGGGCAAGGATTATGTTTACCGTTGTAACGCAGGTAATATAAAAGCCGCCGTTATTACAGGTGACGGTCATGCTACTGAATATTTTGATGAAATGCAGGAGGGTTATGATCATCCAATCCTGAAATTCGTTACAAAGCATAAGGATGCAGGCGAAGGCTGGATTGATTTTGAAACAGGCTTTGAGATGGCGAGCGACCAGTGGCAAAGACCAAGCGGGGAAGAGGATACCAATGTTAATGACACAATGCTGATGGCATTTTCGTCAGGTACAACCGGATACCCCAAAATCATCACACATAACTTTAAATATCCTCTCGGTCATATAATGACGGGTGTTTTCTGGCACAGAGTAGTTGACGGAGGACTTCACTTCACAATCTCTGATACGGGTTGGCTTAAATCCCTCTGGGGAAAAATCTATGGTCAGTGGTTTGGTGAGTCGGCAGTTCTTGTTTATGACTTTGACAAGTTTGACGGTGCAGACATTTTAGGTGTCCTTGAAAAATATAAGGTTACCACATTCTGCGTTCCGCCAACAATGTACAGAATGATGCTCCTGAGCGATGTTTCCAAGTATGACCTTTCATCGCTTACACACTGCTGTACGGCAGGTGAGGCGCTTAACCCCGAAATCTATAACAAGTGGCTTGCGGCTACAGGTCTTAAAATCTACGAAGGCTTCGGTCAGACGGAAACCACACTTTGTATTGCAACTATATATCCGTGGACAGAGCCTGTACCCGGTGCAATCGGTCTTCCCGTACCCGGTTTTGACGTTCATATCCTTGACAGTGAAGATAATTCCTGCCCCCGTGGTACAACGGGTGAAATCTCCATACGTGTATTAAGCCGTGACAGAAAGGCGTGCGGACTTCTTGATACATATAATTTCAGCAAGGAAGACACTAAAAAGGCTATGCACGATGGCTTCTATCATACGGGTGATACTGCATACCGTGATGAAAGAGGACTTTTCCGTTATGTAGGCAGAAATGATGACGTGATAAAATCATCGGGCTACAGAATAGGACCGTTTGAGATTGAAAGTGTTCTTCTTGAACATTCTGCTGTAAACGAGGTTGCGGTAACGGGCGTACCCGATCCAATCAGGGGATTTGCTGTAAAGGCTACAATCGTTCTTGCAAAAGGGTATGAGCCTTCTGATGAGCTTACAAAAGAACTTCAAAATTATGTAAAAACAAATACAGCCCCCTACAAATATCCCAGAATAGTGGAATATGTAGCGGAGCTTCCTAAAACCTTCAACGGTAAAATCAAGAGAAGTACAATCCGTGAAAGGGATTTGGACAATACACTGCAGTAAATGCGAAATTAAAGAAAGGATTCGTAAAGTGATTTACGAATCCTTTTTTGATAAGTTTTTGTATTGCACGAAGTGCTTAGTTGTTTTCTTTTGCAAGAAGGTCTCTGATTTCTTCCAGAAGTGCGATGTCATCAGGCTTTACAGGAGGAGCAGCAGGTGCTTCCTCTGCAGGCTTGGGGTTTCTAAGCTTGTTCATAACCTTTACAATAAGGAAAAGACAGAATGCGATAATTACGAAATTGATAAGGCTTTGAATAAGCATACCGTATTTAATCTGAGCCTCGCCAATCGTAATTGCAAGTCCTGAGAAATCTTTTCCTCCAAGAATGATACCGAAAATGGGCATCAGGACATCATTAACAATAGAGTTAACGATTGCATTGAATGAAGAACCTATGATTATACCTATAGCAAGGTCAATCATATTACCTTTGAGTGCAAACTCTTTGAATTCAGCTATAAATTTTTTCATTTAATTCTTTCCTTTCAACAAATTTCTACAAAATACACTATCATAAAAAGGAAAGAATGTCAAGGTAAAATATAGTTGACAAACATAATATATTCTTGTAAAATATAAAAGCCGATTACTACGGCAAAAAGGTAAGACTTAAAACAGTGTAAAAGCTGGGCGGTTATGCCACCTTATTCCTGTACTTATATAGTCGGGCGAGGAGGTGGTTGTTATGGGAAAATACATATTAAGAATTATATTTCTAACTATTGTATTCCTGATAGCACTTGCAAAAAAAGTAAGATAGCCCCCACCGACCAAGTTAGGGCTATCTTTTAGTTCATACTTGGCATAACCGTTTGAGGTCTTGCCTTTTTCTATTTTTATTATATAGTCATTTGTTTGGTTTGTCAATACAAATTTTAAATATCAACTCTGTCAAGCTGAATTTGTTGCCCTTTTAAATAGGAAAGAATACCGTCGTATTCATCAGGAAATGAAAACAGTATTTTATGTGCAACAAGCGCCTGACCTCCGCCTGATTTTGCACCGTATTTTTTATCGCCGACAAGCGGGCAATTAATAGAGGCAAAATACGCACGTATCTGATGGCTTCTGCCTGTGTGCAGTAAAACCTGCGTGAGGGCAGTACCATCATTTTCTTCAATAACGATATATTCCATAGAAATTTCCTTACCGCTTTCTGAAATTCGGCTGATGTTCGTAGTTTCTTCCTTAATAATATGTGTGTTTACAAATGATGATTTTTCAGCAGGAATATTTTCAAGTCTGCAAAGATAGTATTTACGAACATTGCGTAGCCTGATTTGCTCGTTCATATCTCTGAGTGCCTCTGCATTTTTTGCACCTATTACAAGACCACTCGTATTAGTATCAAGGCGGTTACAAAGTGCAGGGGAGAAGGAACTTTCAACTTGAGGATTATATTCGCCTTTTTCTATAAGATAGCTTTTAAGCATATCGGAAAGCGTACCCGAGGGATGCTTTGCATCAGGCTGGCAGGGGAGTGCAGAGGGCTTGTTGAAAATAATAATATTTTCATCCTCATACAGTATCGGTGCCGTAAGTGTGCAGGCTTTAACAGCCTTTTCTTTCTGAAAATCTTCCTTTATATATATGCGCAAAATGTCGCCCTCGCAAAGGATGTAATCTTCCTTAATCCATTTACCGTTTATCTTTACATCTTTTTTCCTAAAAGCCTTGTAAATTAAGGACGAGGGTGCAGTTGTAGCCTTTAAAAGAAATCTGTCTGCACGAAGAGAGGCGGAGTTTCTTCCTATTATATATTCTATCATAATATCACCTGCACTTTAAAAATATGTTGAATTAATATGAAACATAGTGTATAATGTAAAATAAAGGTAAGACTTAAAACAGTGTAAAAGCTGGGCGGTTATGCCATCATCTCTTTTAAAGGAGGTGATAGCTTATGGATAAAGATTACATAAT
>JAZRQT010000219.1:0-5387 GCA_045650105.1 Clostridia bacterium
TCTCAGGCAGTATTTAACGTAGTACTCGGTGAGAGATACAAGAACGTTACTAAGGAATTCCGTGGTCTTGTAAAGGGTGAATACGGCAGAACTCCCGTTGAAATCAGCGATGAATTCGCAAAGAAAATTCTTGGGGATGAGCCTCGCATTACAGGCAGACCTGCAGATGATATTCCAAACGAGCTTGATAAATTCAGAAGTGAAATCGGTGAATATATCGAGCAGGACGAGGATGTACTCAGCTACGCTCTTTTCGGACCTGTTGCTACTAAGTACTTTGAATTCCGTCAGGGAGAGAAGTATAAGCTTGATATGACACTTGGTGATAAGGAAAATAAAGTCCACCCGATGTAATCACAAGTGACTCGATATGTGCTTTGCACGTGATATGCCCTAACGGGCGTGAAAAGGTTGAAACAATTTGTTTCAACCTTTTTTGTGCGGAAAAAACCCCTTAGGAAAATTCCTAAGGGGTTTTGGTTAATAATCTCTAAAAAATAAGGAGATTACTTGTTTTTAGCAAAGCACTCACTGCAGTAAACAGGTCTGTCGTTCTTGGGAACGAAAGGAACCTTTGCTTCGCCGCCACATTCAGCGCAAACAGCAGTATACATTTCTCTGTTTTCTCTGAGAGATGCTTTCTTTGCAGCTCTGCAATCCTTACATCTCTGAGGCTCGTTCTGGAAGCCTTTTTCAGCATAGAATTCCTGCTCGCCTGCTGTGAACACGAATTCCTGTCCGCAATCTTTGCAGACTAAAGTCTTGTCTTCGTACATTTTCGATCTCCTTATCTTTACCTATAAAATTATTTTTACCCATTGCGGTTAGTTCGCCGCATATAGGGCATATAGCATTTGTAAATGCGTATCTTATTCATTTGTAAGCTTTTCAAACTTACGCTTGATACGCTGCAGGGCATTGTCAATCGACTTGGGTTCTTTACCGATTGCATTGCCTATACTTGTATAACTGTAGCCCTGCAAATAAAGTGACAGTACCAACAGCTCAAACTGTGACAGTATACGGCTCATTTCAGAGCCGAGGCTGTCCACCTTTTCTTTGTTAATGATAATTTCCTCGGGATTGGAATTTTGTGCAAAGCCAACCATATCAGCTATGGTAGAATTCTCATCCTCGTCGGAAACGGGTTTGTTTAATGAAACGTAAAAATTAAGAGGTGCATGCTTTTGTCTGTTGGCATTCTTGACTGCGGTGATAATCTGCCTTGTAACACATACGTCGGCAAAGGTTTTAAACGAAACACCACGTCCCGAACTGAAGTCCCTGACTGCCTTGAACAGACCAATCATACCCTCCTGAACAATGTCATCCCTGTCGGCACCTGCAATATAATACGAAAGAGATTTATTACGTACAAAGACACGATACTTGCTAAGTAAATAGTCAAGCGCCCTGTCATTTCCCTGCTGAGCCAAAACGGCCAGTTTCTCATCACTGAATGAGGCGAAGTTTTCAAACGAATATAAAGTATTCATAAAAAATCCCCCATTCACATATTACTATAACACTCAAAATTATCGTTGTCAAGAAAAAAATACCGCAATATGCTTGAAAACAAACATATAACGGCACTTTTTTTGTCAATATATACGAAATTTAGTCGTCAAGGTTATTTACGGTCATTTCCTGAAATTCGCTGCGGCTCATTAAAACTCTTCTTGGCTTACTTCCCTCGTGAGGACCTATGATGCCACGCTCCTCAAGCTGGTCTATAAGTCTTCCTGCTCGGGAGTAGCCAACCTTGAGCTTCCTTTGCAGAAGAGATGCACTTGCCTGACCAAGCTCAACCACAATCTCAATTGCCTGCGGCAGAAGGTCATCTGCATCAGAGTCATCGCTGCTTTGATGGTCCTCCGCTCCGTTTTCAATATGCTCAATAATATCCTCGTTATAATGTGCAGAAGAATCTGCCTTTACATATTCAACAATTCTTTCGATTTCCTTATCAGATACAAATGCACCCTGAAGACGCCTGGGCTTGCTGGCGCCCATAGGAAGGAAGAGCATATCACCCTTACCTAAAAGCTTTTCGGCACCGCCCATATCAAGAATTGTACGGCTGTCAATCTGGCTTGATACGGAAAATGCGATACGGCTTGGAACATTTGCCTTGATAAGACCTGTGATAACGTCAACTGACGGACGCTGTGTTGCGATAACAAGATGCATTCCCGCCGCTCTCGCCATCTGTGCAAGACGGCAGATAGAGTCCACAACCGCGTGGGGGGACACCATCATAAGGTCTGCAAGCTCGTCAATAACTATTATAATCTGCTCAAGCTCTCTTTCACCGCTCATAGAGGCATATTCGTTATATCCCTTTATATCACGTACGTTTGCCGTTGCAAACATACTGTAGCGCTTTACCATTTCCTGAACTGCCCAGTTAAGTGCACCTGCGGCACGTCGGGGGTCTGTAACAACGGGAATAAGAAGGTGGGGGATACCGTTGTATACACCAAGCTCAACCACCTTGGGGTCAATCAGGATAAGCTTTACCTGATTGTGGTCAGCCTTGTAAAGAATACTTGTTATAAGTGAGTTTATACATACACTCTTACCGCTACCCGTTGCGCCTGCAATAAGCATATGAGGCATTTTTGAAATGTCTGATATTACGGGTTGACCTGCAATATCCTTACCCATTGCAAAAGCAGTTTTTGAAGGGAAGGAAGAAAACTGCTCGCTATCAATTACATCACGCAAGCATACCATTGAAGGTGTTGTATTGGGAATTTCAATTCCTACTGCAGCCTTGCCGGGGATAGGTGCCTCAATCCTGACACCGAATGCCGCAAGGTTAAGGGCAATATCATCGGCAAGATTTACTATTTTACTTACCTTTACACCTGCGGAGGGCTGAAGCTCAAATCGTGTAACGCTCGGTCCCTTGCTGACCTCGAGCACCTTTGCCTCTACACCAAAGCTTGCAAGTGTGTCAACAAGCTTTTTTGCCTGCGTTCGAAGGTCCTCAGGTCTGTCCTGACCGCCTGCAGACGGCTTTGCCTTAGAAAGCAAATCAATAGGCGGGAAGGTGTAGTTTATATAGTCTGACTCAATTTCGTCATCGGTTACTTCGATGGGGGTTGTGTCGGGCTTTTCTTCTTCAACACCGCCCGATGCCTCCATAGCCATTTTCTTTATATCATCAGGAATTTCAGCCTTTGGTGCAGGGTTAGTATCAGGCTTTTTATCCTTTTTATCATCGTAGAGATTGATTTTAAATTCAGCCTGTCCCGATTGTGCCTCGCCATCTTCTTTTTGAGGCGCACTGTCAGAGGGTGTGATGCGCACACGCTTCTTTTTCTTTGCTTCTGTCTCTTCCTCGATGCCGTTAATCTTGATTTGGCTTTCGCCCTGGCTCTCTTTCTGAGCATCACGCTCGTCACGCATATTACCGAGAAATCCTGCAACAGAGGTCGAAAGGAATTTTATGAAATTCGTAATCGGCTCAGTGCCCGTAGCCGTTACAAAGCATATAAGACAAAAACAAACGAGAATTACCGATGCACCCGTTGTGGAAACAAGCGCACGGAGGGGAAGTGAAAGGAGTGCCCCTATTATACCGCCCGACTCGCAGAGCTTTCCGCTGTAAACAGTTGTTTCTAAAAGTGAAACAAAAAATGAATTTTCCCCTGCAAAAAGCCCGGGGTTAAGCGTTGTGTAATAAAGCGTATGAAGTCCGCTTATGCACACAAGACCCAGCGATGCAAAAACGTAGCGGTGCTTATGCGGAGAAAGCGTACCCCTTAAAAATGTATGTATAGTAGCAATCAGCAAAATCACAGGAATTACGTAGCACACACCGCCAAGCATTATTGAGCCGAGGTTTTTAAGAAGCTTTCCGACTATACCGAATGCGTTGAAATAGTAGGAAAGGATAAAAACAACGGTTGCAAAAACAAGGCATATGGTGCGGATTTCCTTTGACGGATATTTTGCAACGGAAGCCTTTTTCGTAGAACGTGTTTTAGGTGGCGGAGTAGTATTTCTTGACGATAGCTTTTTACCCGAGGGGGAAAGCGCCGTCTTTTTCTTAGCAGAAGATTTTTTTATTGTAGTTTTTTTCATTTTTATAACCATTCCTTTCGCTGCGTTCAAGGCACAAAACAGTATAGTATAAATTTAAAAGGGGATTGTTAAGGGATTCCCCCTTAACATATAATCTGTCAAAACCGGGGGCGTGTACATCGGTTTTGACACCTATAAAGGGCTGGCACGGTGAGTGCCGCGCGAGCGAAAGCCCTTACCTCGCGGCGAAATATTTTCTTTAGAAACTTTTCGTCGCGAAAGGATGACCTTGTCATCCTTTATATAGTAAAATTAAGAATTATCGCAAATACGCCTGCGGCTATGCAGTAGTATGAAAAATAGCTGAGCTTGCTTTTTTCAACAAGACGCAGTAAAAACCTTATGGAGAAATATCCGCTGACAGCGGCGGTAATCATACCTACTGCAACGGGCATAAAGGAGAGGGTTTGTGTCTGCGCCCCGTCCATATCCTTTAAATCAAGCACCAATGCACCTAAGATAGCGGGGATTGAAAGCAGGAAAGAAAAACGCACTGCAACGCTTTTTTCGAGCTTACAGAAAAGTCCACCCACAATTGTGCTTCCGCTGCGGCTTACGCCCGGGAGGGTGCCAAGCCCCTGAAAACATCCTACGCAAAATGCACGCTTTATAGACATTTCTTCAAGAGAAATGTTTCCGCCTGCAAGCTTTTCGCTGAGGAAAAGAAGAATTGCCGTGATAATGAGGAATATTCCAATCTGCCAAAGCTGCGGATTTTCTATTATATCACCAAGAAACAGTGCCGCAAAAACGGCGGGGATTGTTCCTGCGATAAGCATTACTATAAGTCTGCGGTATGTAAATTCTTTAAGCCTTAACCCCTTTCCTGTAAAGAGGTCACGGAGCATCCCGAAAAATGCCTTTATCATTTCCCATATATCGTTCCAAAAAACTATAAACACCGCCGCAAGTGTTGCCACGTGCAAAAGTATGTTGAAGGATAACAGATTTGACCCTTCGGGATCCATTCCCATAAGCTGTCCTGCAATGGAAAGATGTCCCGAGCTTGAAATCGGCAGAAATTCACTTACGCCCTGAATAAGGCCAAGTATAAATGCTTTTATAACTGTCACATAAAAACCCCCATTAAAACATATTAGTTCTATTATAGCACACTTTACATAAAAAATCTACTGTTTTTTATGTAATTTATTAGTCAAAATACACATATTGGTGGTTGACTGACAGGGGTATTTATGTTAAAATAAAATAGATTAGGTGTGAAAATGAATATATAAAGAGAAAGCGTGAAGCATTTATGGAAAATGAGAAAATATGGCTATCCACCCCCACTA
>JAZRQT010000220.1:0-2593 GCA_045650105.1 Clostridia bacterium
TTTGCATAGGTAATAAAGCCGTAGCCGTAAATACTGCTCGCCCCCGGAACAGAGGTAATAATTTTTCCGAGTGAACCGCCCGTACAGCTTTCCGCCGTGGAGATGGTTATTTTATTTTCGATAAGCTTTGCAATTATCTGTTCGTTAGTCATAGTGTCTCCTTTTTAAATGTGAAGTTCGAAGTGCGAAGTTCGAAATGATGGTTGATTTTCGCTATGGCGAAAATCTTTATGAATTTATTCTGTAATCTCGCATTTCGCATTTCAAATTTCGCATTTGATAGAACCAACGCTTATGCGTTTGGTTCTATCAAAACCCAGTCTGTCTCGGCAACGGCTTTATCTACCCAATATTCCATATCAATTTTACTTTGGCTTTCCATAATTTTTTCAAGGGTGGGTTTTGTTGTAGGATGCTTTGGCGTAAACACCGTACAGCAATCCTCATAGGGAAGAATAGATGTTTCAAATGTTCCTATTTTACGTGCAATGGTGACAATTTCGTTTTTGTCCATACCGATAAGCGGACGGAAAACGGGAAGCGTTGTCATAACCTCATTCGTGACGCCGAGTGCCTGAATAGTCTGGCTTGCAACCTGACCGAGGCTTTCGCCCGTAATCAGTGCAAGGGAATTATTTTTAAGTGCAATTCTCTCTGCCGTCATCATCATCATTCTGCGCATAATAAGTGTCAGATGGTCTTCGGGACAGTTGTCACGTATTGCAAGCTGTTGCTCCGTAAAAGGAACTATATAAAGGTTAAATCTGCCCGTATATTCAGAAACTAAGCGTGCAAGCTCAATAACCTTTTCCTTTGCCCTCTCACTCGTATACGGTGGGGAGAAAAAGTGTACTGCATCAAGCTCCACTCCCCTTTTTGCAATCATCCATGCCGCAACGGGGCTGTCGATACCGCCGGAGAGAAGAATGGTTGCCTTTCCGCTGGAGCCTGTGGGCATACCGCCTGCGCCTTCACAGCTTGCACTGTCGGCATATACATATGCCTCATTATCCCTGATTTCCACACGGACAGTAGCCTCGGGACTTAAGACATCAACCTTGATTTTATGAAGTCTTGAAAGTATTGCACCGCCCATTTCACGGCTGATTTCAGGTGATTTGAACGGGAATTTTTTGTCACTGCGCTTTGCCTCTACCTTAAAGGTATTACATCCGTAGAGTGCCTCACACACGTAGTCTGCACCCTTAGAGAGGATTACGTCCATATCTTTTGGGAAAACTCCTGCCTTTGCGATGAATACTATACCGAAAACCTTACGCAGTTTTTCCATAATAACATCACTGTCACAGTGGGGGGCAGGGTCAATATATATAACTGCCTGCGCCTTTCTTACAGAAAGGATATTTTCCTTTCCCACAACCTTTTTAATATTGCGTATAAGCATATCCTCAAACTTACTTCTGTTAAGTCCCTTGAGGATGATTTCACCGTATTTTACAAGAATGACTTCTTTCATCGTCTTAGTCCTTTCTCAATTTCCGTTATTTTTTCTACCGTCTTTTTTGCTTCTTCAAGGGTATTATACCTCGAAAAACTGAAACGTATTGCGCTGTCGGGCTTGACTACATTCATTTCCTTTAAAACGTGACTGCCGTGTGCGCCACGTGCGCAGGCAGAGCCGCTTGACACATATATCCCCTCGCCTGAAAGGGCATTGAGCATAATTTCAGAGCGTATATCGCCAAATGAAATGTTTAATATATACGGGCTTTCGTTTTCGCCGCCGCCGTTATGCACTGTGCCATCTATTTTTAAAAGGTTTTCAAGCATATAATCCTTAATTTCCTGCACCCTTTGGTTATCGGCATAATTTATAAGTGAGCACGCAGTTCCCATTCCTGCTATCGCACCAACATTTTCCGTTCCGCTACGGATATTCTTTTCCTGACCGCCGCCGAAAACTGTCGGTTTGAGGGTAACACCCTTGCGGATATATAGCGCACCGATACCCTTAGGTCCGTGGATTTTGTGACTGCTTATTGATGCAAGGTCAATCCCCCATGACGAAGGCTTAAACGGAATATGCCCGAAGGACTGCACCGCATCAACGTGGAAAAGCGCCCTCGGCGCAATTCGTTTAAGTATACTGCCAAGCTTGTCAATGGGCATTATGCATCCCGTTTCGTTATTTACGTGCATAACGCTCACAAGGCAGGTGTCGGGAGTGATTTCATCGGCAATGTCAGTGAATTTTATACTGCCGTCAGGCCGTGGTGCAATGCGCACAACCTCAAAACCGCTTTTTTCAAGATAATCCATTGTGTTAAGCACGGCAGGATGCTCAATTGCCGTTGTAACAATCCTTTTGCCCTTTTTAATATTTGCACCGCCCAATATGGCGATATTATCACTTTCTGTACCGCCGGAGGTAAAATACACCTCGTCAGGGGTGACGCCAAGTGCCTTTGCAACATCTCTGCGTGAGGTAGTGACAATTTTCTCCGCCTCAAGTCCCAGTGCGTGGCGGCTTGACGGATTGCCAAAGCTTGTTTTCATATATTCGGTTAGGGTTTCTATAACCTCCGCCGCCATAGGCGTGGTTGCACAGTTGTCAAAATAAATCATAGTTTAC
>JAZRQT010000221.1:0-2618 GCA_045650105.1 Clostridia bacterium
CTCATGCTTTTACCTCCATGTTGTCAGGGAAGAATACCTCTTTCAAAAGAGATATTTCTGAATAACTTATCTGCTGATAATGCTTGTCTTTGCGGAGAATAAGGTTTTTGAGAATATACGCATCACGCTCTGCTGCTAACAGTTCTTCATATCTGGCAATGCTGATTTTTATCATTTTGATTTCTCCTTTTGTGCTTGCTACCATTCCGGCTGCACTTCTCTCCGATACGAATCTATGCAGTCCTCGCATATCCAACAGTCATTTATATAGAACGCTGTTTCTGACTGTATATGCTCGCCGCAGTCATCACACTGGGGTCTTTCAGATAGCCAACGCTCTTGATCTGCTTGCCATCGGTCAAAATCCATCAGAGGGTCATCAGAGTAAGGCATAATACACCGTTCCTTTCTTTATGCTTTTTGATCTGTAAGACCTTTCTCCTTTATCGCCTTATAATATGCTCTAAGGAGCTTTCTGGCTGCCTCTTCATACACTCTCCTTTGCTCTTCGGGTGACATTTTGCTAGGGTGTACTCTGACTATCGCATAACCGAGGTCATATTCCATTACGCCGTCCTTATCTGGTCCGCTTATCTTACATTCCGGCGCTTTTCCGCTTTTTTCATATTCCTTCCATTGGGCGACTCTCTTGTTTTCCATATTTATTCCGCCTTTCTTAGTAATTATTGTGCTTTAAGCACAATTGTTAGGTAAAAAAATAATGTCATCCACTGATTGACCGTAAAGACGAGCCATTTTCTGCGCAATATCAATAGATGGCACAACTCTGCCTTTTTCATACCCAATTAGGGTATTCTTACTTATATTTAGGGATTTTGCCGCCTCAGACTGCGTCATACCGACATTTACTCTTGCGGCCTTCATAGAGATTGCCATATAATCACTGCCTTTCATTGGGCTTTTAGCACAATTCGACAATACTATATTCAAATAACTTTGTCAATGCTTTAAGCCCAATATTATATGCCAAAAGCTTGAATTATTGGGCTTTTAGTGTATAATGGTAATTAAGAAAGGCGGTGTATTCTGTGAAGAATAAGAGCGTATTTGCAAAAAACTTAAGATTGCAAATGGCACTGAACAACAAATCAAGACGTGATGTGTGTGAAGACCTAGGGTTTAATTATTACACTTTCACTGATTGGGTTAAAGGGAAGAAATACCCTCGCATGGATAAAGTTGAAAAGTTGGCTAATTATTTCGGAATACAAAAGTCTGATCTAATTGAAGAAAAACCCACCGATGACGATGGGCTTTCTGAAAATGTACTCAAACTGATCGAGTTTGTAAAGACCGTTCCTGAGGACAAGGCTGAGATGATTCTTCGAGTAATGAAGTCAATTGTGGAAGATGACAAATAATTTTGTCAACTTGTTTAGGCGTTAAGTTAAGTATGTACTTTAGTAGCTCATCTATTGCACTCATTTGTATCTGTCCTTTCAACGGGCTTCAGGAACTCACGTTCCCACAAAAAGAAATATACTAAATTGATGCTTGATAATCAACACTTATTTACAAATTTGGAATTGTCTGATTGTTCAATGTTGTGGGGATGCAACAGCGCCAACCGAACACCCCCACACCACTGAAAGGAATGATAGGCCATTTCTGACCTGAGCTAAGCCTATCATTTTGATGTTTATATTAACAGCCCAATATAAGCGGGAATACAGAAAAATAAGAGTACCTTTACCCCTTTATTTTAGGGAAGCATGATGATTTGCAGAAAAATGGAGGCAACAATGAAAGCAAAAACCACTGCCGTCAACAAGCCCTATAACAGATGCTTGTCTTGCCATCATCGCAAAGTACGTTGTGATGGCCCCCGCACTTCAGCCATGCCGCTTGCTCGTTGGTGTGAATTCATGCGAGATATGAAAGAGCTGAACGGCCTGACAAACGCAGAGATTGCAAAGCGCTCTGGTGTATCTGTTAAACGTGTTGAGAGCCTGATGGCGCTGAATTGCGAACAGGATATCATGAGGGAAACAGCAAGATTGATTGAAGATGCCATTATAGGCTCTTCCAATCAGCATCCCTGTTATCTTGTGTTTGAAGAAACTGAGCCAGAAGAGAAGCAAAAACTGAATGATGCAATGAGAGAGCTTGAAAGAGCATTGGATGATAACAAGGATTATAGACACATTCTTGATGAAATCCATGACTCATACAAAGCTGAAATTGCTGTCATCCGTGATGACGCACAAAAGAAAATAGAATTTCTGCTTGCTGAAATTCAAAGCTTGCGGTCAGATCGTGACATATGGCGTGCCGAAAGTGAGAGCTGGCGCATAGAAAGCGAAAGAAAAAGCAAAATCATAGACACAATTACAAACACATATATAAATAAACTCATACCCTAAGGAGAATGACAAATGACAAATGACAAAGACCAACTAATTGAAAAGGTTTGTAGCCAGTATGTACAGGACAATTACGCAATCTATCTGAGGAAATCCAGAGCCGATTTAGAGCTTGAAGCTATGGGTGAGGGAGAAACATTAGCCCGACACAAAAAGATGCTTGAAGCTCTGGCAGCAAAGCATGACATACACCCTGACCAAATCACGGAATACAGGGAAGTAGTCTCCGGCGAC
>JAZRQT010000222.1:0-2614 GCA_045650105.1 Clostridia bacterium
TGCAGGCTTGACGGATGGAATGAATGCTTTAACCTTGAATTATGGAAAAAAGCATTTGATGACTGCGGCATTGATATGGCTTTTTATACAAGAGAGAGAAGCTATGATGAAATCCTTCCGTGGGATATAGTTGATATAGGCGTATCAACGCAGTTTATGAAAAAGGAAAATGAAAAGGCAAAGGAGGCGGCAGTAACTCCCAATTGCCGTGAAAAATGCTCCGCTTGCGGTGCGGCATCGCTTTGCAAAACGAAGAAAGGGTGTGTATGCTTTGAATAATTATTACCTGACCTATGAAAAAACAGAAAAAACAAAGTATGTTTCACACCTTGATTTTGTCAGAATGTTTGGCAGGGCATTGCGCAGGGCGCATCTTCCCATTGCTTTTTCGGAGGGGTTTAATCCGCATCCGCTTTTAGGGTTTGCACTGCCCCTTTCCGTTGGGTATACGAGTGAGTGTGAAATTCTCGAAATAACGCTTACAGAGCCTCTTCCCTTAAAAGAAATTATGGTGAAGCTCAATGACGTCTTACCGCAGGGTGTAAAAATTACAGGAGTGAGCGAGGGGAAAAGCCGTATGAAAGCGCTTGACTATGCACTCTATATCGTAAAGGCAGAAAATATACCGCAAAGTGTAGAAGAATTTCTTGATAAAGAAAGCATACTCATAGAAAAAAAGACTAAAAGCGGAATAAAGGAAACCGATATCCGCCCCGATATAAAAAGCATTGATGTTTTCCCTGACCGTATGGAAATGATATTGCGCGCAGGAAGCCGTGCAAACCTTAAACCCGAAACGGTTATGAGTGCAATGAATAAGTATATAGAGGGCTATGAGAGCGGTGAATGTGAATATCACAGAAAGAAAATTTTTGATGCACAGATGTCAGAAATTAACTAAGGGTTGTAAACAAGAATAATCTGTGCTATACTAAAAAAGAATTTACAGAAGGAATGGTTAAAATGGCAGGATTTTTTGGGTTTTTTGATTATACAAAACCCGGCAAGGGCGTGAGCAAAGAAGATGTTGATAAAAAAGGGTTAAGCCTTTATTTTGACATCTTTTTCAGAAGATTTTGGAAGATAGTTACCCTTAATCTTATCTATATTCTTTTTTCGGTGCCTGCTATTATAATAGCATGGTTTATGTCAACCTATGCAGTATCGTGGCTGGCGACTATTACAGGAATTGCTATGACGCAGGAAATGGTTAACGGACTTAGCTTACTCAGTGCTTTTGTAACGGTAATATTTCTTCTTCTCACAGGAAGCGGCCCTGCCAGTGCAGGCATGACGTATGTTCTTCGTAAATACGTTAACGATACTCATTCGTGGGTATGGAGTGATTTTATAGATAACTTCAAAAGCAATTTCCGTCAGGGTATCTTAGTTTACGTAATTAATGTGCTTGTAAGCGTTTTATGCACCGTGAGCGTAGTGTTTTACTCATATGCGATGCAGGGTGTAATGGGGGTGCTACTTCGCAGCATAATGCTTCTTTTTGCGGCAATGTTTGCAATGTGCCAGATGTATACCTATCAGCTTATGGTAAGCTTTGAGCTTAAAATAAAGGATATATACAAAAATTCCTTTATTCTCCTTATGGTGCGTCTTCCGTGGAATATCCTTGCGGCGGCAGTAACCGTTCTTCTTATTTATGCGGTATCAAGCATTTCAATGTCTGTACCGATAGCAGGTATTGCGATAATAGGTACACTCTTTTATACGGTTATTACTTTTACGCAGATATTTATGACGAATAATATAATAAAAAAATACGTTCTTGAGCCTGCCACAGCGAGTGAAGAAAATAAAGATGTGGAGGAAATAGGGGGCTGATTTCTTGATAAAGAAGCAGAGCTTTATTTACGGGGCGGCGGTACTTGCCGCCGCCTCTTTGTTATGTAAAATTATGAGTGCCGCTATGAAAATACCGCTTGACCGCCTATTTCTGCACGAGGAAGGGATAGCCGTTTATCAGAGTGCGTACTCAATATATAATGTGTTTCTTGCAATTTGCGTTACGGGTATACCGATTGCTCTTTCAAGTCTTGTTGCATCCTCTGAAAGGCAGGAGGGGGAAGTCCTTGCAAAGTCTACAGGCGTACTTGTAACCTTGTTTTGCTTAGCCGGGGCAGTATGCCTTTTTGTCTTTTCACGCCCGCTTGCAAAAATCCTTTCGGGCGGAGGAGCACCCGAGGCACAGCTGAGTCTTCAAATTCTTTCTCCTGCTCTTTTAGCAATGGGCATTATAAGCTCCCGCAGGGGATATTTTCAGGGGAACTGTACGATGACGCCCTCTGCATACAGTCAGCTTGCAGAAAGCTTTATAAAGGTTGTGTTCGGGATAACTCTGTGTGCGCTTTTTGCGGGAAGGGGAATATCCTACGGTGCATTTGGTGCAATGTGCGCTGTGAGCCTCGGCGCAGTTATATCGGCGGCTATTTTAGAGCTTTACTTCAGAAAAAATGTCAAAACAAAGGTAAAGACAGATTTGAGGACGGCTATGAAGGTTATAAGACTTTCACTGCCGATGACGCTGGGGGCATTTGGTTTTACGGGCGTAATGCTTATTGATTCACTAACAACGTCAAAAATACTTTCGATTTATGGC
>JAZRQT010000223.1:0-1980 GCA_045650105.1 Clostridia bacterium
GCCAGAGTATGACGAAAACAATCTTCCCAATGCACAGTCTCTTAAAGCAGTGCTTGAGCGTGTTACTGCTCTTATGCGTGAGGGCAAGGCGCTTAGTTGTTATACCCCCACATACGGCGGTATTGCAGAGGCAATCCTCAAGATGGCAATGGGTAATGCAATCGGCTTTAAGTACAGCGATGCAATAAGCGCAGAAGATATCTTCGGCTATAATTACGGTGCATTCCTCATTGAATCAGAAACAGAGATTGAGGATGCCGTTCTTGTCGGTGAAACTGTAAATCTTGACGAGATTTCGTATAAAAATGAAACGCTTTCCCTTTCAGAGCTTTGTAATCTTTATGAAAGCAAGCTTGAAAAGGTTTATCGTTGCAACATTGGAACACCCGATAAAGAAGCACCGAAGTTCAGTTATAGCGGTGCAAAGGTAGGCTCTGCATCACTCAAAATTGCAAAGCCGAAGGTTCTTATTCCCGTGTTCCCCGGAACAAACTGCGAATACGACAGTGCAAAGGCATTTAATAATGCAGGTGCAGAGGCGGAAATCTTTGTTATAAATAACCTTTCTTCTGCAAATGTGGCAGAGTCTGTTTCACAGTTCGCAAAGAAGGTAGAGGCATCACAGATAGTGTTTATCCCCGGCGGTTTCTCCGGCGGAGATGAGCCTGGCGGAAGCGGTAAGCTTATCACAGCATTTTTCAGAAACAAAGAGATAAGCGAGGCTGTTATGGAGCTTCTTCATAACCGTGACGGTCTTATGGCAGGTATCTGTAACGGTTTCCAGGCGCTTATAAAGCTTGGTCTTGTACCGTATGGTGAAATCAGGGAGCCTGATGAAAACAGTCCAACACTTACATTTAATACAATATCACGCCATCAGTCAAAGATTGTAAACACAAGAATTGCATCAAACAAGTCACCGTGGCTTACAAAAACAAATGTTGGAGATATTTATCAGGTGCCGATTTCACACGGCGAAGGAAGATTTTTAGCAGATGAGGAGCTTATTAAAAAGCTTGCCGAAAACGGTCAGGTTATAACACAGTACGTTGACCTTGACGGCAATCCCACATATGATATTCAGTACAATCCCAACGGCTCGGTATGCGCAGTTGAGGGTATTGTTTCACCTGACGGCAGAGTACTTGGTAAAATGGGTCACTCTGAACGTATCGGTGCAAACCTCTACAAAAACGTTGAGGGTAATTATGATATGGGTATGTTCCTGTCGGCTGTAGAATATTTTGGATAAATTTTCTCTTTTGCTGTGTATACTAAATATAAGGAGCGATGCAGATGGATACTGTAAGAGATAAGGTGAACGAACATAAAAAGAACAGGCATAAAAAATTTCTGCTTGGTATAATTGCGGTGATTTTTGTTGTCGGCGGTGCAATTTTACTTGAAAATAACATTAATGCGAAGCCTACCGATGTTACCATTATGAAAAATGAAATAACAGAGGAAAAGGCGAAGTTTATTAAGCTTAAAGAGCTTGATACAAATATTATTGCGGTAAAGGTAACTGACGGCACATATCGCCTGGCTTTTGATGATTGTACAGGATGCTATTACAGATTTGGGCGACACGGCAAATTTGAAAACAACTTAGATAATACAGGTCTGATTTGTCAAAACTGCGAAAGTGAAGTAATGTATGACGAAATGGGATTTCTGCCCGAGGAAAGTATGCCGTATCCAATTCCTGAAAGCGAGATAACCTCACTGGAGGACAGATTTGTTATCCCTGCAGATTATCTTGAGGGGAAGAAGCAAGTCCTTCAGGAGCTTCGACGCGGCAAGGCTGTAAATGAATACAGCGAAAATCCTGATAAATAGGGAATGTAAAAAAGTCCAGACTGCAAAAAGGAGACAGTAATTCGAAGCATTTTTCCTATTCCCTATGGAACAAATTCACAGACATTTAACCTCTTTTTCTGCTTAGAATAATAAGTAGGAAAAGAGGTTTTTTTATGAAAA
>JAZRQT010000224.1:0-1602 GCA_045650105.1 Clostridia bacterium
TGCACTGTGCGCCCTGGTTGTCCATATAAAAAAGAAAAATATTGACTTTCGCTCTGCACTTCCCATAATTATTACGGGGGTTCCCTTTTCACTGCTTGGCGCATTTATATGCGTGAATATTTCTTCAAAGCTCCTTGGGCGTTTGTTTGGTATTTTTATTTTAATTTTTGGAATAAGGGAAATCGTAACAGGATTTAAAGGATGACAAGGTCATCCTTTCGAAAGAGAAATTTTGTAAACAAAACATTCTCTTTCGAGGTATGGGCTTTCGTTCGCACGGCACTCACCGTGCCAGCCCTTTATAGGAGTCAAAACCGATGTACACGCCCCCGGTTTTGACAAATCATACGTTAAGGGGCACCCCCTTAACAATCTCCCTGAAATTCTATGCAGTTAAAACACAGAAGAGAAAATCAACCGACGGTTGATTTTCTCTTCTGCTTTTTTCGGAAAATTCTCCCAATTAGAGAAAAATCGCTAAAAAAAGAGCGAAATAAATTGACACCGCACGAATTTAGGAGTATAATGATTTCATTATTTGATTTTAGGAGGCTTTTATTATGGCAAGAGTGTATAATTTTTCTGCAGGTCCGAGTATGCTTCCTCTCGAGGTTCTTGAAACTGCACAGAAGGAGCTTATTGAATTCCAGGACAGCGGTATGAGTGTTATGGAGATGAGTCATCGTTCACCTGTTTATGATGCAATAATCAAAGAAACTGAATCAAACTTCAGAAAACTCATGAATATACCTGATAATTATAAGGTTCTTTTCCTTCAGGGCGGTGCTTCAACACAGTTTGCGGCAGTTCCTCTTAACCTTATGAAAACAGGAAAGGCTGACTATGTTGTTTCAGGTCAGTTCTCAGGAAAAGCTTTTAAAGAAGCTAAAAAATACGGCGATGCGAAGTGTATTGCAACTTCTGAAGATAAGACTTTCAGCTATATTCCCTGCATCACACCCGATATGGTGCGTGAGGATGCTGATTACGTTCACGTATGCTATAACAACACAATTTTCGGAACAAAGTTCCCCGAAGTTCCCAATGTAGGCGACAAAGTTTTGGTTGCAGATATGTCATCTTGCATTACAAGTGAGCCTGTAGACGTTACAAAGTTTGGCGTTATATATGCAGGTGCGCAGAAGAATATGGCTCCTGCAGGTCTTACAGTTGTTATTATCCGTGAGGATTTAATGGGAAATGCCCGTGAGGATATTCCCACAATGCTTGATTATAAAACAATGGCTGATAACGACTCAATGTACAACACTCCTCCCTGCTACGCAATCTATATTGCAGGTCTTGTTTATAAATGGGCACTCCAGAACGGCGGCCTTGAAGCTATGAAAGAAAGAAACGAGAAGAAAGCAAATATTCTTTACGACTTCCTTGATAACTCAGCTCTTTTCAAAGCAACAGCTGAGAAAAAGTGCCGTTCGATGATGAATGTATGCTTTGTTACAGGTGACGCTGACCTTGATAAGAAATTCTGTAAGGAAGCCGCAGAAGCAGGCTTTGTAAATCTTAAGGGACATCGCTCTGTAGGCGGTATGAGAGCCAGCATCTACAATGCAATGCCTATAGAGGGCGTAGAGGCACTTG
>JAZRQT010000225.1:0-17684 GCA_045650105.1 Clostridia bacterium
AATATTCCTGGAAAATTGTTTACTCGTTTCATACCATGCAATTATAAGAGTACCGCTCTCAACAGAGATTTTTGCGCTCTGGTTTACAAATTCATTACTTACACCAAGCGGAAAAAACGGTGAAATATTTATCTTTTGTGCAGTATAATTCATCCCGATAATATCTACACCAAATGCATCGCTGCCAAATGCAAACACTCCCGCTTTTCCTGCCATTTCTGCGGGAAACTCTATAAATGAATTTGATATTGCTGTAATAACTGTGCCATTACCTACTAAAAAACCTCTTCCACCATTTTTTGAAATATTGGCAAGTGTTTGTATATTAGCAAGGGTATGGTCAAGCCTCCCCCCTGTTCCGCCGTAAATAACGAAGTTGCGGTATCCCCTTTTAACACCTTCTTCATACGCAAGAAAGGTGTCGGTATAGTCCTTTTCAACAGGGAATTTTATAATATTATCACATTTTGGCAAGTTCTTAATTGAGTCAAAATCACCAAGAAGTAAATCTGGTGCTATATTTTTCTTTAAAAGGGCATCAAATCCGCCGTCTGCGGCGATTACAAGGTTATCAGAGCTATTATTCACAATAACTTCGTCTAACCCTTCCTGAGATGCTCCTATAATATAACAAATCTTCTTTTTTATAAAAATCAGCCCTTTTCAATAGTTGTTATGCCAAACTGCAAATAAAGCCATTCCACAGCAAAATCCATCCACTGATATTTTCTTGTGAATTTAGGAACCATCCAATATGTTTCATCAGAAACCCTTGACATTCCGTGCGGACCGTCAGGATATATGTGTAGTTCAAACGGTATATCAAACTTTCTTAACGCACTCGCATAAAGCATACTGTTTTCAACGGGAACAACTGCATCGCTGTATGTATGCCATAAAAATGCAGGCGAAGTATTTTTATCAACTCTGTATTCAAGAGAAAGCTTTTTCCAAAGCTCGTTTTCTTCCTCGCTGCCGCTAAGATTTATAAAAGAACCTTTATGTGCAAATTCTCCGCAGGTAATTACGGGATATGAAAGAATTGCAGCATTTGGTTTATGAAGTAAATTCTTTTCCTCATCATTACCGAAAATTTCAGCATCATTCCACATAGTGCTTATAGAAGCGGCTAAATGTCCGCCTGCGGAAAAACCGCAAACAGCAATTTTGTCAGGGTCAATGTTCCAGTCTTTTGCATTTTCACGTATAAGCTCTATCGACTTTGCGGCATTTAATATTGGGAGCGGATGTCTGTGCGGTGCTACACAATAATCAAGTATAAAAGCATGAAATCCTGCAGTATTATAAAAAAGCGCTACCCTCTCCCCTTCCCTGAATGAAACGCGGCCGTATCCGCCGCCTGGAATTACCAGAACTGCGGGACGAACTTCTTTTTCGTTTGGATTTCCGTCAAGAAGATATGCCGTAAGAGTGGGCATGAAATCGTGTTCTGTTTTTTTCTCTAACAAGTTAAATTTCATGGTTTTCATAGAATCAACCTCTGTTATTTTTTACTATTTAATAGAATATCACACAAAAACAGATGTGTCAATATCAGTAATAAATAGAATTTTTTAAACATAGTATTTTATGTACATAGTATTTTATAAGAGTTTTTAAGGAGATTGTTTATGAAAAAAACTATTATATCTGTTTTTCTTTTAATAACATTGTTTTTTGGTTGCTCCCCTTCGTGTTTTGCAACCTTTACTCCCGGAACAATGGTAAAATCAGCACTTTTAATGGAGGCATCAAGCGGAAGAATAATTTATGAAAATAACTCACACGAATCACTTCCCCCTGCAAGTGTTACGAAAATTATGACAATGCTTTTAATATGTGAAGCAATTGAGGATAAAACACTTACACTGGATACTGTTATAACCGCAAGTGAACGAGCCAAAAGTATGGGCGGAAGTACTATTTTTCTTGACACAAATGAAAAAATGACACTTGACGACCTCTTAAAAGGTATTGCGGTTGCAAGTGCAAACGATGCCTGCGTTGCCGTTGCAGAGCATATGTGCGGCAGTGTAGAAGCCTTTGTTGAGAAAATGAATAAGCGAGCTAAAGAGCTTGGAATGAAGGATACAAACTTTGTTACCTGTAATGGTCTGGATGCTGACAACCATCACACAAGTGCATACGATATTGCTCTTATGAGCAGAGAACTCTTAAAACACGAAATGATAACAAGGTATACAACTATATGGATGGACTCCCTGCGTGACGGCAAATTCCAGCTTGCAAACACAAATAAGCTTGTACGGTTTTACAGTGGAGCAAACGGACTTAAAACCGGCTCTACAAGCAAAGCGGGGTGTTGCATTAGTGCAAGTGCCAAACGTGATGATATGCAGCTTATAGCAGTTGTTTTAGGCGCACAAAACAGTAAGGACAGATTTAATGCCGCAAGAGAATTGCTTGATTACGGATTTTCTAATTATGCAGTTACCAGCTTCGGAGAAAAAGGCACTCAAGTTGCAGAGATACCTGTTGTTAACGGAAAAAGTAATACAATAATGGCATTAACGAAAAAAAGCTCTTCTGTCTTAATTGAAAAAACGAAGAAAGATTTAATAAAAACACATATTAACATTCCTGAAAAAATTTCTGCACCTATAAAAAAAGGCGATATTGTTGGCGAAATGATAGTGACACTTGACGGTGAAACCCTTGCAAAAACAAATCTTATTGCTGACAAATCAGTTAAAAAGAAAACCGGAGCAGATTATTTTGTAAAACTGTTTAAAGATCTGTTTGTGTAGCTTGATAAGAAAAAATAATATTTCTCCCATTATTCTATTGACAAAGCCGAGAATAATTAGTAAAATATATAAAGCAATTAACTTATATTTTGCTGGTGTGGCTCAGTCGGTAGAGCGATTGATTCGTAATCAATAGACCGTCGGTTCAAGTCCGATCACCAGCTCCAAAGAAAAAGGTATCAAGTCCGTTAGGATTTGATACCTTTTTATACTTACTGACGTGGCTTAAACACCAAAAAGAAAGAGGAAACAGCGAAAATCTGTTTCCTCTTTCTTTTATTCGTCAATGATAATATCAAGTGCCGCTTTAAGCTCTGCATTGGGAACAAGTATTTCATAACAGCTTTCCAATGCATTTTCCTCAAGCTTTATTGAGCGCATCATTACGATAATATGACTCTCTTCAATTTTTTCACGCATCGCTCTTGCAGTATCAATGCTCTGCGTCATATAAACAGTTGTCCACATACAATTATATCCTTTCTGTAATAGATATAATACACCATAATTTTGAAAAAATCAATCATTATTTTTTTAATTGTGCGACATTTTCACCGCAAATTGCATTGATTTTGTCAATTAAATCAGGTGATGCATCAGCCAAAATCTTATTTACCGCAATTATGCCATAGCTACATTCTATCGCTACAGGATATGCGCCGGGGTGCTCAAATATGCACGCACGTATTTTATCAAGCTTTTTAAGATTTTTGTCACTGAGAGTAAGTGTAAGCGTTTCTACTGCACCCGCAAATGGTGCTGCACTGTCAAGAATCAGCTTTGTTTCTTCCTCATCTTTTATGTCCAGTCTTCCGTGAAGCATAACGATAGAATTTTCTGTAAGTACGCTCTCAAGCCTTGTAAGCACCTTCGGGAAAACTATAACCTCCATATTTCCCGTAAAGTCCTCTATTGTTATAAATGACATATTTGTGTTGGAACGGGTAAGCTTATCACGTCTGGCAGAAATAATACCTACAAGAGAAATTTCGCTTCCGTCGGTATATGAACTGTCGTCATCAATGATTTCAGCGCATGAAGGATATTTCATCTTATGAATATCTTCACGAAATTCATCAAGTGGATGACCTGATAAATAAATTCCCGCAACTTCTTTTTCCATATTCAAAAGCTCACGCTGAGAATATTCTTTTACATTAGAAGGAAATACATCTTCTTTGTTTTCTTCCTCGCCAAAGAACGTGATCTGCCCTACAATATTATTTTTTCCTGCACGTGATTCTGAGTCTATTATATCTTCATACACAGAGAGAAACTGTGCACGGCTGCCGTTTAATGAATCGAATGCACCGCTCTTTATAAGACATTCGACGCTTCGTTTATTAAGCTCTCCTATCATTCGGGAAACAAAATCACGCAAACTCTTAAACTTTCCGTTTTGCTGCCGCTCTTTTACTAAATTACGAACAAAGGACTCCCCTACATTTTTTATTGTTGTAAGTCCAAAGCGAATATTCTTTCCCTCAACTGAAAAATCTGCGTCGCTCTTATTTATATCCGGAGGAAGAATTTTTATTCCCTTTTGAGTACAGTTATTTATATATGCGGCAACCTTATTGGAATTGTCCATTACGCTTGAAATAAGCGCCGCCATAAACTGTGCAGGATAAAGGCACTTGAGGTATGCCGTCTGATATGTTACAAAGGAATATGCTGCAGCATGACTCTTGTTAAAGGCGTACTGCGCAAAAGCATCCATATCATCAAAAATCTTCTGTGCTGTTTGTTCATCAATACCGTTGCGGACACAGCCCATAAAACGTACGGAGCCGTCATCGTTATCCTCACCGTAAATAAAGCTTTGCCTTGCACGTTGCATTTCCTTTGCTTTTTTCTTACTCATTGCACGGCGCACTTCGTCTGCACGTCCCATTGAAAAGCCCGCAAGGCTGCGTACAATCTGCATTACCTGTTCCTGATACACGATACATCCGTAAGTCATTTCAAGAATGTCTTTTAAAAGAGGATGTTTATAAGAGATATTTTCAGGATTCATTTTATTTTTAATATATGCAGGAATGAAATCCATCGGTCCCGGTCTGTAAAGTGCAATACCTGCCGTAATATCTTCTATGTTTTCAGGAATAAGCTTTTTCATAAACGCACGCATTCCACCGCTTTCAAGCTGAAACACGCCGTCGGTATCTCCCTCGGAAATCATTTCATATACCTGGGGTACATTATAATCAATATTGTTAATATCAATATCAATTCCCATAGATTTCGCAATTTTTATGGTGTCTTCAATTACTGTAAGATTTCGAAGTCCGAGGAAATCCATTTTTAAAAGGCCAAGTTCTTCAACGGTATCCTTTGTAAACTGCGTTGAAATTATATCCTCACTACGCTGCACAGGGACATAGCTTGAAACACTCTTTCCAGCAATAACAACGCCTGCTGCGTGCGTTCCAATGTTTCTTGGAAGCCCCTCAACTGCACGTGCAGTATCGACAAGGGTTTTAACCTGCGCTGAATTTTCATAGGCTTCCTTGAGCTTTGGGTTTTCAAGTGCTAAATCAATAGTCATACCCAGATCCATAGGCACCATTTTTGCAATTGCATCGACATCGCCGTAAGGCATACCTAAAACTCTGCCACAATCACGTATTGCACCACGTGCCTTCATTGTGCCAAACGTACCTATCTGACTTACGTTTTCAACGCCGTATTTTTCTATGACATAGTTTATAACTTCTGCTCTGCGTTTAGGACAGAAGTCAATATCAATATCGGGCATGCTTACTCTTTCAGGATTAAGAAATCTTTCAAAAATGAGATTATATCTTGTAGGCTCGACATCAGTAATTCCCAAAGTATATGAAACTATACTTCCTGCGGCACTTCCTCTTCCCGGTCCTACGGGAATACCGTTATTCTTTGCATAGCTAATAAAATCCCAAACTATTAAGAAATAGTCTGTAAAGCCCATTTCCTTTATAACACCAAGTTCATACTCAAGTCTTTCATAAAGCTCGTCTGTGGGATTGTTATACCTGCTTTTAAGTCCCTCCATACATAACGAATGTAAATATTCAAAGGGGTCTCTGCCGTCGGGAACATCATATTGAGGCAAATGCCTTTCGCCAAATTTAAATTCAAAATTACATTTATCTGCTATAAGGGAGGTGTTTTCAATTGCCTGGGGCGCATATGGAAACAGATTTTTCATCTCATCCTCGCTTTTAAGATAAAACTCCTCTGTTTCAAAACGCATTCTGTTCTCCTCGTCAAGCGTTTTACCCGTCTGTATACAAAGCAGTACATCCTGATTTTTCGCATCGCTTTGCATTATGTAGTGAACATCGTTTGTAGCGACAAGCGGTGTATCCGTTTCTTTCGCCAGTTTTACAAGCAATGGATTGAGTTTTTTCTGCTCTTCAATACCGTGATCCTGAATTTCAATATAAAACTCGTCAAAAAGCTCTTTATACTCCAGGACAATTTCCTTTGCACGGTCAAAATTTCCTGCGAGCAGCGCCTTTGGTATTTCACCTGCAAGGCAAGCGGAAAGAGCTATTAATCCACCTTTATATTTATTAAGGATTTCCATATCCACTCTTGGACGGTAATAAAATCCATCGACAAAGCCAGCAGAAACTATTTGTATGAGATTGTGGTATCCCTCATCGTTTTTGCACAGCAGAACAAGGTGATTTGTTTCATTCTCCCCTCTTCCGCTGCTTTTATCGGTTCTGTCCTTGGTCGTATATACCTCACAACCTATAATAGGCTTTATCCCCTCTGCAACGCATGCCTTATAAAAATCAACAACGCCATACATAACGCCGTGGTCAGTCAGGGCAATGGCAGTTTGCCCAAGCTCCTTTGCACGCTTGGGAAGCTCCTTGATGCGGGACATACCGTCAAGAAGACTATATTCACTATGTACATGTAAATGTGTAAACATTTTACAAATCCTCCGCTAAATCAATAAGCTTTTTCATACGTCTGTTTACGCTGCTTTTAGACATTTGTGGCGACATTTTTTTTCCAAGCTCTGAAAGTGGTATATCTACATTATCAAGACGAATCATAGCAAGCGCCTTTGTTTCATCGTCCAATGTCTCCCATACAGGAAGCTCAAGAAGCTTTAAAATAGCCTTACATTGCTCGGCCGATGCGGCAATAGTCTTATCAAGGTTTGCCGCCCTGCAGATGGAACTGCGGTTCGCACGGTTATTGAAATCCTTTTCAATTTGTGTGACCATAAAATCCATCATCAGCTTATGTGCGCCAACTATATTTAAAAAATCACTTACACTGCTGCCGTCTTTAAGATATGTCACGTAAAAATTATTGCGTTTTACGGTGTTTGCTTTTATTCCAAACTCTTCAAGAAGCTCTGTTGCAAAATACGCCATATTTTCGTTATACGTTAAAAGCTCGCAATCATATCCTTTTTTAGGGTCAGAGATAGTTCCGCTTATTACAAAAGCACCCCTTAGAAATGCCCTGCGGGAAGAATCTTCAGCGCATACATCTTCATCAAGTGCAATTTCACCGTCATCTGAAAAATAAACGCCTGCTTTCTCTGCTATTTCATCAGAAATTGAAATTGCATAGGCTTTTCTGCCTTTCAGAATGTCTATTGAAATTTCTTCATTTACCGCTTTTTTTAAAAGGCTCTGAATTCTCGCCGCTGTTTCAGCCTTATCCGTCTTTAAAACAACTTGTCCATCCTCAAGATTTTCACCAAAAAGCATCATTGCGGCAAGCTCCGCCCTTGCATCATTTTCACTGAATTTGACTTCACATAATTCATTTTTAACCCTGCTTGAAAAGGTAGCCATAATTATCAATCCTTAGTCATATCTCTGTGGCGTATAACCGTTTTAATCTCCTTGTTTTGCAATAGTTTAAAAATTTCCTCAGCTATAGTAACACTGCGGTGCTTGCCGCCTGTGCAACCAATGGCAACAACAAGCTCACTCTTCCCTTCTTCGATGTAATGAGGAATAAGCATTTTAAGCATATCATCAAGTTTCTCTAAAAACTGACTTGATTGTTTATATTTAAGAACAAACTCTGAGACATCTTCTTGTGTTCCGTTTTGCATTCTAAGATGCGGTATATAAAAGGGATTGGGCAAAAATCTGACATCAAAAACCAAATCTGCATCACGTGGTATTCCATACTTAAATCCAAATGACTGTACCTGAACACGGAAATAATTGCAAGCTTCTTCATCGCCGTAAAATTCATATATATGCTGTTTTAACTCCCGTGTGAGAAGTTGTGATGTATCTATTATTTTATTAGCATTTTCACGAAGAAAAGAGAGCTTGTCCCTCTCGATAAGAATACCGTCATCTATACTTGTGTCAGGTGCAAGGGGGTGCTTTCTGCGAGTTTCCTTATAACGCTTTACAATAACTCTCTCATCCGCTTCAAGAAAAAGTATTTCATATTTAAAATTATTCTTCCTGAATTCATCAAGTACCGTGCCTATCTCAAGAAGTGCATCTCCGCTGCGAATATCCACAACAACCGCTACGTTATTAAATTTATCGCATTCGTCATTGCACATTTTCGCAAAAGGCAATAAAAATGCAACAGGCATATTATCAATACAGTAATAGCCTATATCTTCAAGAAAATGCATAACCTGTGTTTTCCCACTGCCGCTCATTCCGGTGATTATTACAAATCTCATAATTTCTTAACTCCAATACTTGACTTCTGTCTGGAGTAATACAGAATGTTTTTCATATACCTTTTCCCTGACGTAGTCAATAAGCTCTAAAATATCTTTTGTCGTAGCACTTCCCGTATTAATTATAAACCCACTGTGTTTAGTACTTACCTGTGCGCCGCCTATGGATTTTCCTTTAAGACCTGCCTCTTCAATAAGTGCTCCGGCAAAATATCCTTCGGGGCGTTTAAATGTACTTCCTGCACTTGGAAACTCGAGGGGTTGCTTTTCACGGCGCCTTGCGGCAAGGTCTGCCATTTTGTCTGCTATTTCTTCTTTATTCCCAATCTCAAGCTTTATTGTTGCGCCCGTGATTATACAATCTGTATCGCTGAGCGCACTGTGACGGTAGGAAAATTCCATTTCCTCACCGCTTACTACATATTCTTCACCTGATGGATCAATAAAACTTACCGCCTCAACAACATCTTTCATTTCACCGCCGTATGCGCCGGCATTCATTATTAATGCACCGCCGAGAGTTCCGGGGATTCCTGCCGCAAATTCAAAACCGGTAAGTGTTTCGTCATATGCTTTTTTTGCAATTGTAGATAAAAAAGCTCCTGCCCTAGCAGTTAAAGTGTTGTCAAACACATCTATAGACGAAAACTCTCTGCCAATGCAGATAATCGGCTTTTTTATACCGTCATCACTTACGAGAAGGTTACTGCCGTTTCCTAAGACATAATAAGGCTGACGTGCTTCATAAAAGAATTTAACAATATTCTTTAACTCCTCTGTCGTGTGCGGATAAATTACCATATCTGCATTTCCGCCCGTTTTAAATGTTGTGAGGTTTGCCATTGAAACATTTCTCTTTATTCTGCTCTGGTCAATTACTTCGCACAGTTTTTCAATCATTGCCTATACCTTCCTATCAGAATAAGTCTTTCCCTGACATTTCAACACCGTTCATCTGCTTGGTAAGTCTCTCGCTAAGCTCCTCTGCAGCGTTATATCCCATATTCTGCTGACGGTGATTCATTGCCGCAATTTCAATAATGCCTGCAAGGTTTCTTCCCGGTCTTACAGGGACGGTAAGAGACGGAATGTCTATTCCGAGAATATTGGTAACCTCTTTATCAAGGCCTAAACGCTCATAATTCTTACCCTGTTGCCAAAGTTCAAGATTTATTACGAGATTAATGTTTTCTGTATTTTTTACAGCACCCATACCGAAAATTTTTCTGACATCTATGATGCCGATACCTCTAAGTTCGATAAAATGCCTTATTATTTCAGGAGAACTGCCAACAAGAGTTTTTGCTGAAACCCTTTTAATATCTACTGCATCGTCAGCTACAAGACGATGACCTCTCTTTATAAGCTCAACTGCTGTCTCACTCTTACCTACTCCGCTTTCGCCAAGAAGCAGTACACCCTCACCATACACCTCAACAAGAACGCCGTGACGTGTGATTGTCGGTGCGAGCGATACGTTAAGAAAGGCAATAAGAGCCGCCATAAATGCAGATGTGCTTTCTTCTGTTCTGAGTAGAGGTACAGAGTGCTTCTTTGCACTTTCAAAAAGCTCCTCTGTAATATTAAGCTTTCTCGTAATTACGATGGCAGGAATACCCGTCTGCATAAGCTTGTCATAGGCAAGCTTTCTTTCCTCCACACTCTTTTTTATCATAAAATAATTTTCAACCTTGCCTAAGATTTGAATTCTGTCACTGTCAAAATAATCGTAATACTGCTCACTAAGCTGAATTCCAGGTCTGTGCACATCACTGCATTCTATAAGAATATCGTCTATATTTTGGGGTGCATATACAACCTCTAAATGAAATTCTTTAATTATTCTTTCAAGCTTAACTTTTCCTCGGCGTGCTTCCATTTAAACTCAATTCCTTTCAATATCACTCTTGTGTATTTTTAAGTCTTTCGCTCTGAAAATGCGTTATAAGCGAGTCTATAATTTCATCAAGCTCTCCGTTCATAATAGAATCTATCTTATAAAGCGTAAGATTGATTCTATGGTCACTTACTCTTCCCTGCGGAAAATTGTATGTGCGTATTCTTTCGCTTCTATCTCCGCTACCTACCTGACTTTTTCTCTCACGGCTTATTGCATCGTTTCGCTGCGCCTCTAAAAATTCATATAGTCGGCTGCGAAGCACTTTAAGTGCCTTATCCTTGTTTTTATGCTGACTCTTTTCATCCTGACACGAAACAACAAGACCTGTGGGGATATGCGTTACACGAACGGCAGAGTCGGTAGTATTTACGCACTGACCGCCAGGGCCGCCTGCACGGAAAACATCTATTCTTAAATCATTTGGATTAATTTCAAGCTCAACCTCCTCAACCTCAGGAAGCACTGCCACAGTTGCGGCACTTGTATGAATTCTTCCACCTGACTCCGTTTCAGGAACTCTTTGCACTCTGTGAACACCGCTTTCGTATTTAAGACGGCTGTATGCGCCTGCCCCCTCAACCGTAAAGGTAATTTCCTTGTAGCCTCCAAGCTCTGTTGGGTTGGAGTTCATTATGTCAATTTTCCAGTTTCTGTTTTCAGCATACATACTGTACATTCTGAAAAGTGCTCCTGCAAAAAGCGCTGCCTCGTCTCCACCCGTACCTCCACGGATTTCAACAATTACACTCTTTTCATCATTAGGGTCTTTGGGAAGAAGTAATATTTTAAGTTCTTCTTCAAGAGAAAGAATTTTTTCCTTGTTTTCTTCTATTTCAAGCAAAAGCATTTCCTCAAAATCTTTATCAGGATTATCCTGAAGCATTTCTTTTGCATCTTCAATTGCTGTTTTTGCTTTTTTGTACTCTCTGTATTTTTCTACTATGGGAGTAATGTCAGAATTTTCTTTACACAGCTTTCTCCATCGGTTTTGGTCAGCGATAACCTCAGGGTCGCTGATTTTCTGTGAAAGCTCTTCATATCTTTCTTCTATAAATGCTAATTTGTTGAACATAATATGCTCCTTAATTTTCTCTTTGTAATAAGTAGAGTGCAAGCTCTCTTAAAAACGCACCTTTTTCGCCCAGGAATTCTATTGAATCTATTGCTTTTTGTGTTTCATCACTTAGCTTTTTCTTTGCCCCTTCCATTCCATAAAGCGTAACATAGGTGGTTTTGTTGTTTTTTTCATCACTTAAAATCGGTTTTCCGAATTTTTCTGCATCGCCTTCAATATCAAGAATATCATCCCGTATCTGAAATGCAAGACCAAGTGATGAAGAATATTCATTAAATAAATTTTCATCTTTTCCTGCACTTAATGCGCCCACAGATGCCGCCGCACGTATAAGTGCACCAGTTTTTTTAGAATGCAGAAGATTAAGTGTTTGTGCATCTGGCGCCTCCTTCTCGGCGAGCATATCCATTATCTGTCCGCCAATCATTCCCTCTGCCCCTGATGCACTGTAAATAATTTTAAGCGCCTTTAATGACATTTCTGGCGAAAGCTTATTTTTTGAAACAATACTCTCACACGCAAAATTTAGTAGTGCATCACCTGCCAGTACGGCGGTATCTTCGCCATAAACGATATGATTTGTGGGTTTTCCCCGCCTTAAATCATCGTTATCCATACACGGGAGGTCGTCGTGAATTAATGAATATGTATGTATTATCTCAATTGCACTGCCATATACGAGTGACGCAGTATGGTTTCCGTCAAGCGCATCAGAGCATGCAAGCGAAATTACAGGGCGTATCCTTTTTCCTCCTGCATACAGACTGTATCCCATCGCATTGTATATCAGACCTTTTTTCTCTGTAAGTGCATCTTTAAGATAATTATTAATCTCATTTACATAATTATTAAAGCAAGCATTAAAATTCATTACATATTCTCCGTATCAAACTCTACTTCTTCGCCCGTTTCGCTTATGAGCTTTGTAACCTTAAGCTGAGCTTCTGAAAGCAATTTCTGACAAGTTCTTGAAAGACTGACACCTTTTTCAAAAAGCTCCATTGATTCCTCAAGTGTTGCTTCGCCACTCTCAAGCTGTTTTACGGTTTCTTCAAGCTGTTTCATTGCTTCTTCAAATTTCATTCCAAAATCCTCCTTTGATTAACGAGACAATCAATTTCGCCGTCAGTTAATCTTAGACTTATATTGTCGCCTTCTTCTATCTGCGAAATACTGCTGACAGTTTTTCCGTCTTTTTGCGCACTGCAATAACCTCTTTCAAATATTGCAATCGGACTTAATGCAGAAAGCTTTCCGCATAACGCTTTGAATTTTTCGTTCAGGCTTTCAGTATTGTTTTTATATGAAAGAAGACATCTGTCATATAAGGCATCTATGGTTTGCGTTTTGTCTGAAAGCACTCTGTCAAACTGCCTGAGTGAGCTTCGTGAAGAAAGCAGTTCAAAATGCTTTACCTGTGCATCAAGTTTATTTCTCAAAAGCGTTGCCATTCTTAACTTTGCCGTATCTGTAAATTTTCGTAGTTCAAGAATATCAGGCACAGCAAGCTCTGCCGCAGCAGATGGAGTTGGCGCCCTTAAATCTGCTACAAAATCACATATTGTAAAATCAACCTCGTGACCTACTGCTGAAATAACAGGGATGTTAGACGTAGCAACACTTCGTGCGGTTATTTCTTCATTAAACGCCCATAAATCCTCAATTGAGCCGCCGCCTCTGCCCGAGATAATGACATCAACTTTTTTATTTTCATTAAAATATTTTATTCCTGCCGCAATACTTTGTGCAGCATTCTCGCCCTGAACAAGGCAAGGGTAAATTATAACCTTTACCATAGGACATCTGCGCTTTATTACATTTATCATATCACGGATAGCGGCACCCGTAGGACTTGTAACAATACCGATTGTTTCAGGGAATTTTGGAATTGGCTTTTTTCTATCTTCGTCAAACAATCCTTCCTCTGAAAGCTGTTTTTTGAGTGCCTCGAATTTTGCATATAAATCTCCCAGGCCGTCAGATTCCATTTCTTCAATATACATCTGATACTGACCGCCCGCTTCATAAACGCTTATTCTGCCCCTTGCAAGCACCATTGTTCCGTCTGCGGGGCTAAATTTCAGATTAGTAGCGGCATTTCGAAACATTACTGCCTTAAGAACAGCTCCGCCGTCTTTTAACGTAAGATATAAGTGCCCTGAAGAATGTCGCTTAAAATTACTGATTTCACCTTTAATCCATATATTTTGCAAAACCGGCATCTGGTCCAAGAGTGCCTTTATGTAGTTATTAATCTGCGATACAGTGGCAATTCTTCTGGAGTCGCTCATATCATCAGTTCCCTTCAAGCTCATTAATTACCGCACCAAGCACACCATTTATAAACGCACTCGATTCATTTCCGCCATATTCTTTTGCAAGCTTTATTGCCTCGTTTGCCGAAACCTTATACGGAATATCGTCCATATATTTTATTTCAAAAATGGAAAGTTGCAGTAGAGCAAGGTTTACTTTTGAAATTCTCTGTATCGTCCAATCCTTGAGCTTTGAGGTGATTATTTCATTAATTTCCTCTTCTTTTTCTACGACACCTTTTACAACATCTTCAATATATTTGCGGCTTGCTACAGAAACAAAATCCTGCGCCCACATTTCGTTTGATTTTTCTACAGTTTTATATAGATAGTTAAGTGCATCATCTGCTGATATATCTGAAATCTTCATTTCAAAAACCAACTTAAATGCATCTTCACGTGCAAGAGCTCTACTCATTTAAAATCAATCCTCTCAAGCGTTATTTTATCAAATCTGTAATATCTCCTACCGTTACTATAACGGCTAAAATCATTAGCAGTGCAAAACCTATCATACTTGCATAACCGACAATTTCACTTTTAACTTTTCGTTTTGTAATAAGCTCATATAATGCAAAAATTATGCTTCCGCCGTCAAGTGCGGGAAATGGCAATAAATTAAACACCCCAAGATTAACGGTAATCATAGCAAAGAGCATCAATACTGAAATATATGTGTAGTCGTTTTGTGTTGATGCCACCGTGCCTACAACGGATACTATTTCAACAGGTCCTGAAAGAGAATTTATTCCTACCCTACCGCTTATCAGGTCACCGAGTGCAAATATAACCGCCTTTGTTATATAAATGGTATCATATACTGCAAATTTTGCGCATTCAAGAAAATTCCCTTTTTTCGTTTCAAAAACAACACCAAGCTTATACCCGTAGTCTGTTTTAAAAGGCTTAAAATTTGTAATTTCCTTAATTTGACCGTCACGTTTAATTGTAACGGATATTTCTTCGTCACACCTATTCATAAAAAGAGAAACATCGTCAAAGGTATGAATTTTTGTATTATCAAGCTTTAATATTTCATCGCCCTTTATAAAAGGTGTCTGCTCTGCCGAATATTCCTGCGGTATAGACTCTACCACGGCAGGAACAATCCCCATATTAAGATTTATAAACGTAAAGAGTAAAAAACCGAGAAGTACATTCATAAAAGCACCTGCGAAAAGTATTATAATCCTCTTTATAGGTGCAAGATTTGAAAAAGAGCGTGGATTGTCGTTTTCCTCAAGCTCTCCTTCTCCCTCAAGGCGTACAAAACCTCCGATCGGCAGGAGTCTCAGTGAATATTTTGTTTCTCCCTTTCCAAACGAAAAAAGCTTGGGTCCCATACCGATAGCAAACTCGTGTACAAGTACGCCAAAACGCTTGGCAGCAATAAAATGACCAAGTTCATGAAGAAATACCATTATACCAAAACCAATAATTGTAATCAGAATTGCCAATTAAACACATTCCTTTACTATTTTTCTGGCAAAATCATCTGCCATAAATATATCATCAAGCGACGGATTTTCTATTTTAGGAGCTTTACTCATTGCAGTTTCAATAAATTCAGTAATGTCTGTAAAGGCACACTTGCCTTTAAGAAAAAGTTCCACTGCCGCTTCATTTGCGCCGTTAAAAACACTGCACATAATTGTGCCTTTCTTTGCAGCGTCTTTTGCAAGATTAATTGCAGGAAAAGTTTCGTTATCAACATCATAAAAGCTAAGCGTACCAACCTTTACAAGGTCAAGAGTGTCACACACAGGCACAGTTCTTTCAGGATATGAAAGAGCATAGCTGATTGGAAGCTTCATATCAGGAACACCCATCTGCGCAATCACACTCGAGTCACAAAACTCCACCATGGAATGAACGATGCTTTCTCTGTGAATAATCGGTATGATTTTATCTGCAGATAGTCCAAAAAGGTGCATTGCCTCGATAATTTCAAGTCCCTTATTTACAAGAGTGGCACTATCTATTGTGATTTTTGCCCCCATACTCCAGTTTGGGTGCTTTAGTGCCATCTCGGGAGTAATATTATTGAGTTCATCTTTGGTTTTCCCGAAAAAAGGTCCGCCTGATGCTGTAATAATTATTCTTTTCAGGAATTTTTGCTGATTTGAAATTGATTGAAAAATTGCACTGTGTTCACTGTCAACGGGGATAATTTCACTGCCGTGCTTTTTAGCCTCTGCAATAACTATTTCTCCTGCCGTTACAAGTGTTTCCTTGTTCGCAAGTGCAATCCTTTTTCCGCAGGAAATAGCACTCAGTGTAGGCTTAAGACCAGCTATTCCTACTATAGCCGTTACAACAGCCTCGGCTTCATCAATTGATGCACATTCACACACGCCCTCTATTCCCGATAAAACCTTTACATTTGTGTCTGCAACACGAACTTTAAGGTCCTTTGCGGCATTCGCATCCGTCATACAAGCAAGCTTTGGCTTATATTTTCTTATTTGCTGTTCAATCAAGCTGACATTAGAATGCGCTGTCAGTGCAGATATTTTATATTCATTTGTTTGGTCAACTACGTCGAGCGTTTGCGTTCCTATAGAACCTGTTGACCCTAATACTGAAATATTTTTCATTTGAATTACCTGCTTTTAAACAAAAATCGGAAAAGAATTTAAAAAGTAATAGACAACAGGTGCAACAAAAATGAAACTGTCAAACCTATCCATTACACCGCCGTGTCCCGGAATAATCTTTCCAAAATCTTTTATATTGTTTTCTCTTTTGATAACGGACGCACAGAGGTCACCAAACTGCGAAATAACACCGCATATTAAGCCTATGCACACTGCAGAGGGAACATTCACCGTTATACTATCCATTATATTTCCAAAAACGGCAGCATATGCGGCAAGAATTACAGTTACACCTATAATTCCACCGATTGAGCCTTCAATGGTTTTCTTGGGACTTACAGACGGTGCAAGCTTGTGCTTTCCAATGGCAAGCCCTGTAAAATATGCACACGTGTCAGTAATCCAGGAGCCTATGAATATTACAAAAATATTCAAGATTCCGTTTGAAAGATGCCTTGTCAGTGACACGTGGATAAAAGCAAAAGTTACCATTAAGGAAATCATCATAAACATTGCCGCTGTAGTAAAGGAATATCTTTTGTGGTCGAAAAGCATAACGAGCAGGTATGCTGCTACAAATAAAAACACTGCTGCAAAAGCATATTCCCACGCAAAATAAGATATAAGCATAAATACCAGAGGCATCAATACGCTTATTGAAGTCATAATTTTGTATTGGGAAAGCCCAAGTGCTGTTATAACCTCAAAAATTCCCATTGCTGAAATAAGTACAACTGCAACGTCAAAAACATACTGATTGCTGAATACAACCAATATAAGTAATATTATTGCAAAAAAAGAACTAATTAGTCGCTGTTTCATAACATTTCGTCCTTTCGGGGAAATTTTATACTCCGCCAAATCTTCTGTTTCTTTGCTGATAGTCATAAATTGAACGAAGTAAATCCTCTTTTGTAAAATCAGGCCACAGACAGTCAGAAAACCAAAGTTCGCTGTATGCACCCTGCCACATCAGAAAATTGCTAAGCCTGAATTCTCCGCTCGGTCTTATAATAAGGTCAGGGTCCGGCTGTCCTGCCGTATAAAGATATGAAGAAATTGTCTCTTCTGTAATATCTTCGTATGAGAGAGTTCCTTCCTTAACCTTTTGCGCGATTAATTTAACGGCATTTGTAAGCTCATTTCTGCCACCGTAATTAAGTGCAACATTAAGCAAAAGACCACTGTTATGCATAGTGGCCTTTTCCATATGACAAAGCTTTTCTTGGAACTTGTCGGAAAAAGCACTTCTATCGCCTATAAAATGTACTCTTACATCACGCCCTGCAAGGCGGGAAAGTCCGTTGTCAAGGTAATCCTCCAGAAGATTCATAAGTGCATCAACCTCTTCCTTT
>JAZRQT010000226.1:0-1860 GCA_045650105.1 Clostridia bacterium
CGGGATGATTGCGGTAGGAGGTCAGAACTGTGAGTTCTACGCAATAGTTCTCCACGGTGAGCAGAACGTAAAAGAAGAAAAGGCAATTGTTAAAAACCCGAAATATAAGCCCCACAGGGAGTACAGACGTGTATATCATAACTTTATTGAAACTAAGGAAGATGAAAACGGCTCTCTTACACAGATTGATTTTAAGAATGAGGACAAGTTCAACTTTGCATTTGACGTTATTGACGCAATTGCGGAAAAGAAACCTGAAAAGCTTGCAATGCTCCACCTTTCAAAGGATAAGGAGGAGAGAAGATTTACTTTCTCCGACTTTAAGCGTGAATCTGCAAGATGTGCAAATTATTTTGAATCAATCGGAATAAAGAAGGGCAGTAAGGTTATGCTCGTTCTCAAGCGCCATTATCAGTTCTGGATTGCAATTCTGGCACTTCACAAAATCGGTGCAATTGCAATTCCTGCAACAAACCTTCTGCAGGAGCACGATTACGAATACCGCTATAATGCAGCAGGTGTTGATGCTGTGCTTTGCAGTGCTGACGGCGATATTGCCCATCAGGCAGAGCTTGGTGCAAAAAATGCAGCTACGCTCAAGGAAAAGATAATTGTTGGCGGAAAAAGAGACGGCTGGAGAGATTTTGACAGTGAATATAAAGAATTCCCCGATGTTTATGAAAGAACGGAAAATTCACCCTGCGGAAATGATGATATGCTGATGTATTTCACATCAGGCACAACGGGAAATCCCAAAATGGCACTTCACAGCTACACATATCCTCTTGGACATTTTCATACGGCAAATTACTGGCACTGTGTTGACCCCGAGGGCTTGCACCTTACCATTTCAGATACGGGCTGGGCAAAGGCTGCATGGGGTAAGATTTATGGTCAGTGGCTTTGTGAGGCGGCACTCTTTGTTTATGATTTTGATAAGTTCGATGCGGCGGACATATTGCCACTTTTTGCAGAGTACGGAATAACAACCTTCTGCGCACCGCCAACAATGTACGGAATGCTGATGAAGGAGGATATATCAAAATATGATATGTCATCTGTTCAGCACGCCAACACTGCGGGTGAGGCACTTAACCCCGAGGTTTACAAGCAGATTGAAAAGCTTACGGGACTTAAAATTATGGAGGGCTTCGGTCAAACTGAAACAACGTGCCTTATCGGTAACCTCTATGGCAGAGAATACAAGCTTGGCGCTATGGGTAAGCCCGTTCCGCTTTATGATGTTGATATTGTTGACCCTGACGGAAACAGTGTTGATGTAGGTGAAAATGGTGAAATCGTTATCCGTACGTCAGAGAGAGTACCTTGCGGCCTTTTCAAGGGATATTACAAGGACGAGGAAAAGACAAAAGAGGTTTGGCACGATGGTCTTTATCATACGGGTGATGTTGCGTATAAGGACGAGGATGGTTTCTACTTCTATGTTGGACGAATTGATGATGTTATAAAATCCTCAGGATACAGAATTGGACCGTTTGAAATTGAGAGTGTTATTATGGAGCTTCCTTACGTTGTGGAATGCGGTGTAAGTGCGGCGCCTGATGAAATCCGCGGTCAGGTAGTAAAGGCAAGCATTGTGCTTACAAAGGACACTACTCCCAGCGACGAGCTTAAGCGTGAAATTCAGCTTTATGTTAAGGAGCATACTGCGCCGTATAAATACCCAAGAATAGTTGAATTCCGTGAGTCGCTTCCCAAAACAACAAGCGGCAAGATAATAAGAGCAAAACTCTAAAAAGTTTAGAGGATGTAAAAAAACTATGTTTTTTTACATCCTCTTTTAAATGAAAACATTTGACACTATATCCCTTTTGTGTTATAATACATAGAGATGATTTT
>JAZRQT010000227.1:0-9903 GCA_045650105.1 Clostridia bacterium
CGCCTTGTTATATCATCATCCTTAAAAAACGAAAAAACCTGTGTTTTATCTGTATATCTGTTGTAGAAGGGATGATGCATTATCTTTTCTATGTCACGTATATACGAGGGGCGGTGAAGCTTAGATCGGTCACGTGCCTCATTACGGCGAAGAGTGTTTTCCACCTTTAAATCAAGCTTTTCCTGAATTTTTTTCGATGTTTCCTCTGTTAGCTGTAAATAATTATTCTGCAAATATACCCCTCCCTCTTTTTAAAATTATTCTCGATGCAATACCTGTCAGCACTCCGCACACTGCTCCGCACAGGCAAAGCACGGGAATATGTAGCAACGCACCCTTTCCTATAAAAAAGTATGCGCATATAAGCTGTCCCATATTATGAAATATTCCGCCGAGGCTGCTTACACCTACTATGGAAAAAAGATGTGACCTTTTTGCAAGGGTCATTACTGCAAGGCTCAGCACTGCACCGCATACGCTGTATAAAAACGATGTTGCACTGCCAAAAAGAAGTGCACACAAACTGACCTTCATAACCGCAACCGTCCACGATTGCTTTACCCCAACGGTGTATAGCATCAATATAATTATCACATTGGCAAGACCCAGCTTTATTCCCGGGATTGCTACAGGCGGCGGGAAAAGCCCCTCTACATATCCGAGTAGTACCGCAAGCGCCGTCATTACAGACATTCTCGCCACAGTTTTAACCTTTATCATATAATAACATCCGTTTCGTTATCGTTTTTGCCGTTTTCTATTATAACACTTAATCTGTTTGGCAGACATACAATACTGCGCACCGCTCTATTTGCAGACTGCGTTTCGCACTGTTTATTCGGGCAGTCTGAATTTATAATCCGCAGAGCAGCGTTTTCTATAACAACGGTATTTGTGCCAAACTCACTTTCTATAACAAGCTGTGTATCTTTGTCAAGGGATAATTTTTCATAAAGCTCCCCATTGACATACACTGCCGCCACACTGCCCCTATGCGGCATCAGAATATAGGTAAGGGCAAGCACCACTGCCAGTGCTATTACTGCAAAATCACCCTTTTTCAAATGATTTCACCCCACAGCCTTTTACCTTTTCGCTCTTTTATTTCTACGGTGCGTATTTCTCCCGAAAGGTTTTCGCAGCTTTGTACAAACACACGCAGATAATTTCCCGTCAGCCCCTCGCATAAGCCGCCTTCGCACTGCTCAAAAAGCACATCCATACTCTTCCCGATAAAGGAATTTTCACATTTCTCGCCGATAGCATTACAAAGTGCACCAAGCTCCTTTGCCCTCTTTTCCCTTAAAGGTCTCGGTAATTGCTCCATACGTGCCGCAACTGTTCCGCTGCGCTCTGAATACGGAAAAACGTGCACCTTTGAAAAACGTGCTATCTTTACAAAATCAAGTGTTTCTTTAAATTCCTGCTCACTTTCCTGAGGGAAACCGCATATAATATCTGTTGTAATCAGGGCGTCGGGCATTTTTTCCCTGATTGCAGATAATGTATCAAGATATTCCTTTGCAGTGTATTTTCTGTTCATTCTTTTAAGTACACTGCTAGAGCCCGACTGGAGCGATATGTGAAAATGGCGGCACATCTTTTCTTCTTCTGCGATGAGCTTTATAAAATCTTCCTCAAATGCCCTCGGGTCGATACTGCTGAGCCTTACTCTGCATACCTTGTCAATTGCACAAACAGCCTTTATAACATCTGCGAGGGTTTGTCCGTTTTTCAAATCCTTTCCGTAGGAATTAACACTTATCCCCGTAAGGACAATTTCCTTAAAGCCTTTGCCACTAAGCCTTTTTGCCTCATTTACAATGTTTTCAAGTTTTCGTGAACGAACGGGTCCTCTCGCATACGGCACAATACAGTAGGAGCAGAAGTTTTCGCATCCGTCCTGAATTTTTATGTATGCACGTGTGCGCTCCGTTTCACCCTCGCACTCAAGCTCCTCATACATTTTCTCCTGCATTATGTCGGTAAGTGCATCTGTATCCTCACCACGCAGCTTTGCCTTAACAATCTCTACGATCATTGCTCTTTTTGCCGTTCCTATTACTACATCTATTTCGGGCAGGGCCATAACCTCCTGCGCCTTTGTCTGTGCATAACAGCCCGTTGCAACTACAAGTGCATCAGGATTAAGCTTTTTCGCACGGCGGAGCATCTGGCGTGACTTTCGCTCCCCTATATTTGTAATGGCGCACGTATTTACAACGTACACATCGCATATTTCATCAAATGCGCCTATGCTCCATCCTCTGTCACGGAACATCTTTGCGTAGCAGTCCGCCTCATACTGATTTACCTTACAGCCCAAAGCGCAAAAAGAAACCTTCATCAAATCAGTCCTCTGTTTTTCATTTCATTGACCTTCATCAGTGCAAGTGCCGTTTTACCGTCAATAATCTCACCTGAAAGAACCTTGTCCACAAGCTCACCAAGCGGCACACGCACAATCTCCATAAATTCATCCTCGTCACGGTTTATCTTTCCCTCATAAAGGTCAAGGGCGAGGTACATATGCAGAATTTCTCCGCAAAAGCCGGGCGTGGGGAGCATTTTTCCAAGATAAATGTACGTATTGGCGCACATACCCGTTTCCTCCTCCAGTTCACGCTTTCCGCACTCTAAGGGGTCTTCACCCTTGTAAAGCTTTCCGGCAGGTATTTCAAAAACATTCATATCAAACGGTCTTCTGTACTGCCATTCCATAATTACATTTCCGTCTTTGTCAAGCGGCACAACGCACACACCGCCAGGGTGCTCCACAATCTCCCTCGTTGCAGTATTACCCGACGGTGTTGTAACCGTATCCACACGAAGAGATATAACCTCTCCGTTAAATTTATAATCTTTTTTTATTGTCTTTTCTGTAAAATCCACGTTAGTTAGTCTCCTTTAAATCAATCAGTGTTTCAAGCTTTGGGTTTATGCCAAGCATCCTTTTAAGCTCAAAATATTCCTTTTTTGCCTTCTCTTTATTTTTCCCGTCACGGAAAGCACGTATTAAAAGATTTTTCGGCGTTTCCACAGGCGAAATATATTCCTGTGCCGTGACAGAATATCCCGATGCCTCCAGTAGCAAGCATCTTAGGGAGTCCGTAAGTAAATCTGCCTGTCTTGCCTTAAATATGCCGTGTTTTAAAAGAGGCTCAAACGGGGCATACGAATATTGTCCCAGAAGCTCCTTATGGCAGCACGGCACTGCAAAAATCGCCTTTGCCTTTGCATTTATACCTGCCGCAATCGCCATATCCGTCGCCGTATCGCAGGCGTGGAGGCTGATTACCACATCAGGCACTCTTTTCGGGGTGAAATCGGTAAGGTCTGCCTTTATAAAGGTCATATTGTTATAGCCCAGGTTTTTCGCACTTTTAACCGATGCATCTATTACCGTCTGCGAATAATCAACACCCGTTATATGACAGTCCTTTTTCAGTACGTCTTTAAGATAGAAATTTAGCGCAAATGACAGATAGCTTTTTCCGCACGCACAGTCAAGCACCTCAATACTTCCCTCAAGCTTTTTAAGATGCTCCGACACAAGCTCCACGAAATGGTCAATCTGGTTGTATTTGCGCACCATATCATTTTTTATTTTTCCGTTTTGTCCCATAATGCCGATTTCTTTTAAAAGGGCATTTGCCTTGGGCGGTGCAATAAGATACTTTCTTTCACCGACAGTTGCTGTAGTGCTTTCCTCGGGCACTGCCATATCCTCGTAACGAAGCGATACGTTTCTGTCATCGGCAAGTATTACTGCATCTGTGCCCCTCTCCTTGTAAATAAGCTGCATCGCATCATAATTTTTTGCAGCATCCGCTATTTTATCCCACGAAAACTTCTCCCTCGCTCCGCCAAAGGTGAAGATAAGCTCCCCCTCTTCCTTTTTGACCGAGGCGGGGAAAGTCTTTGTTCCCGATTTAAAGCTTATTTTCATTTCAATAAAATATTCACCGCTCTGGTAGCGTGCTTTAAGCATTTCTATGTAAAATGTAAGTTTATTTATGGCTGATGATTTCATAATTATCTACTCCACTGTTTTTTTGCGTATATACCCTTTTTATTTTACTACAAAACGGCATATTATTCAATTATTTTTTATATATTCAGCAAAAAACTTTGTCTTTTGCAAACTTTTTTCGGTTTTTTTTAAAATATGTAGATTTTTTTCTGTGTTTCCGTTATAATAGTAACATATTCCAAAAGTTAGGAGAGATTATATTATGAAACAGAAAATTTTATCGTTGCTCGAACAGGACAGCAGACTTACTGCGTCAAAGGTCGCCATTATGCTTGGCATTGAGGAAGTGGCAGTAGCAGCGGCGATTAAAGAGCTTGAAGATGAAAATATAATCTTGGGATATAAGGCTCTTATAAACTGGGAGCTTACCGACCGTGAAATGACCGTTGCAAATATTGAGCTTAAGCTCACCCCACAGCGTGGCGGCGGCTTTGATACCGTTGCGGAAAGAATTTATAAATTCCCGCAGGTTAAATCCGTTACACTGATGTCAGGTGCATATGACCTACTCGTAACGGTAGAGGGAAAAAGCCTTAAGGATGTTGCTATGTTCGTATCTGAGCGACTTGCCCCAATGGAGTCTGTGGTTTCAACTGCTACACATTTTGAGCTTAAAACCTATAAAAAGGACGGTATTATCTTCACCGAAAAGGAGAAGGACAATCGGGAGGTTATCAGCATATGACAGATTATTCAAAGCTTATTTCTCCCCATATAAACGCCCTTGCGCCGTCAGGAATACGAAAGTTTTTTGACATTGCCGCAAGTATGCAGGATGTAATTTCCCTCGGCGTGGGTGAGCCTGACTTTGTAACTCCCTGGACAATACGGGAGGCAGGTATTTACTCCCTTGAAAAAGGGCACACACACTACAGCGCAAACAGCGGTCTTATTGAGCTGCGGCAGGAAATCTGCAACTATTTAGGGAGAAAATATAACCTTAGCTATGACCCCAAAACTCAAACACTGGTGACCGTCGGCGGAAGTGAGGCTATCGACCTTCTTATCCGTGCAATTATTTCAAGCGGTGATGAAGTTCTTATTCCCGAGCCATGCTTTGTATGCTACAAGCCCTGCACCATTATGGCAGGCGGCACCCCCGTCACAATACAGACGGAGGAAAAGAATAATTTCAAGCTGACACCCGAAAAACTGCTTGAAAAAATCACCGATAAAACAAAGCTTTTAATTCTTCCTTTCCCGAACAATCCTACGGGAGCAGTAATGTCGAAGGAAGATTTGGAGGCTATTGCAAAAATCGTGGAAGAACACGACCTTTTCGTTCTTTCTGATGAAATTTATGGGGAGCTTACATATAGTGGTGAGCATATCCCATTTGCCTCAATCAAAGGAATGTATGAGCGTACCGTTACCGTAAACGGCTTTAGTAAGGCATTTGCAATGACGGGCTGGCGTCTTGGCTATGCGTGCGGACCTGCACCCATAATAAAGGAAATGACAAAAATTCATCAATACGCAATAATGTGCGCCCCCACAACAAGCCAGTATGCCGCTATCGAGGCAATGCGCAGCTGTGATGATGATGTGGAATATATGCGCACAGAATATGACCACAGACGGCGTGTTATGGTAAACGGATTTCGTGAAATGGGGCTTTCCTGCTTTGAACCTCTTGGCGCTTTCTATGTATTCCCCAATATAAGTGCGACGGGGCTTTCAAGTGACGAATTTGCAACAAAGCTTCTCTATGAGAAAAAGGTTGCCGTTGTTCCCGGAACTGCATTTGGTGAGTGCGGTGAGGGCTTTATCCGTTGCAGCTATGCCTACAGTATAAAAAGCATTGAAAAGGCGCTGGAGCGTATAGGCGAATTTGTACAAGAACACATTAAGTAATAAAAATGGCGAAGAGGTTATCTCTTCGCCATTTTTGTTATTTAAACAGTTTTGTTTTCTCCATTGCACCGTATAGAATTGCACCCAATACTCCGCAGGAAATTACCTCCCCAATAAATATTGAGACTGCGAGGAATATATATCCCTGCTCTACTCCGTATGCAAGCTTTAACACAAACGGAACTATAACCGTATTTGATACTATCGGGAATAGCGGTGCAAGGAATTTGTTTTTCCCAAAATACCGTGTTCCCAGCGCACCTAAAAGTGTCGCAACCGAGCCAAACACCACATCCCACAGCGCCGCCCCCGTTAAAAGGTTTGCCGCCAGGCACCCTATAAAAAGTCCCGGAACTGCAGCTGCCGTAAATGCAGGTAGAATACAAATCGCCTCTGAAATACGCACCTGCACTGCTCCGCTTGCCATTCCTGCAAGGTTTGTTATGTACGTCAATACAACGTATAGCGCCGCAATAAGCGCCCCCTGGGTTAAAAACTTTGTTTTCTTTCTCATTATTCTTTTCTCCTTAGTTTTGATTTGCAGAATTTCTTCTGCGGCGAGGATGGTTTCGAACTCGCCCCTGCCTCCCTTGCCAAAGGCTCCCTTGTGTAAAGGGAGCTGTCACGAAGTGACTGAGGGATTGTCAAATTTGAATTAATCAGTGTTTACTTGAGGGAAGGTGTCATCGCTGACAATCCTTTAATTTTACTTCTTTTTACCCGTCATATCCTCTGTGAGGGTTATTTTTACATTTCTTTCAACATTTCCGCGAAGAATTGTTACATTAACGCTCTGTCCTGCCTTATGCTTGTCACGGATTTTATTCATTTGCGTTGCCGACGTAACCTTCTGTCCGTCAAACTTTGTTATTATGTCACCTCTTTGCAGTCCTGCCTTAGCTGCACCGCTGCCCTCGGTAACACTCATAATATAAAGACCTTCTTCAACAAGCAGATTATTGTAGTATGCAAGCTCTCTTGTAATTTCCCTTACGCTGACACCTATCATCGGTCTGCCCTTTACATAGCCGTAATTCATCAAATCCTGAACAATCGGCACTGCCTCATTCATCGGTATTGCAAAGCCCAGTCCCTCTGCCGCATCATCAACAAGCTTAACACTGTTTATTCCTATAACCTCACCATATTTGTTGATTAGCGCACCACCGCTGTTTCCGGGGCTTATCGCCGCATCTGTCTGGATGAGGTTCATATCACGCTGACCAACCGTCATTGTACGGTTAACACCGCTTATTACACCTGCCGTTACAGTACCGAAAAGCTCACTTGCGAGGGGGTTACCGATTGCAACTGCAAGAGAACCTACCTCAACCTCGTCTGAATTTCCTACCAAGGCAACGTGAAGTTCCTCCTTTGCCGCTATCTTTATTACGGCAATATCGGTTTTTTCGTCACCGCCTACAACGCTCGCCTCATATTCATTACCGCTTGTAAGCTTTACCTTTATTTTCGAGCCACCCTCTATTACGTGATAGTTCGTAACAATGTGGCCTTTGTCATCAATTATTATTCCGCTGCCACCCGACTCACTCTGCTGTGCACCAAAATAGCTCTGAACAATACTCGTGCAGGAAATACCTACAATGGACGGACCCACACGCTTTGCAATTTCTTCAACGCTCAGTTCTTCTTTTTTGTTTTCACCCTCTCCCGAAAGCATCGCAAAATCATTTTCGCTGTAGCTTACATAGGAAGGTTCCTCCAAAAGCTCCTTTTTATCTATCAGACCAACTGCGCCAAGTGTCATTACACTCGCAATCATTCCGCCTGCAATCGCTCCTGAAATGACACTGATAATTGTTTTTTTCATACTCATATCAATCATCCTTTCCGTCATTATATATTACACTATTTTTACTTCCCTCGTCAAGTATAAATGTAAATCGGGCAAATTCACCCTCTTTACTCTCGGCAAAAACCTCACCGCCGTGCTGTGATATTATCGTCTTTACTATATGAAGACCAAGACCTACACCCTTTTTATCCATTCCACGGCTTTTATCTGATTTATAAAAACGCTCCCAGATATGCCTTAAATCCGCCTCCGATATTCCTTCTCCGCTGTTAAGGACACTTACCCTTACCTTCTTATCCTGGTAGTCTGTTGTGATGGTAATGCTTCCGCCCTCGGGTGTGAACTTTATGGCGTTGTCAATCAGGTTTATCAAAACCCTTTTTATAGAATCCTTGTCGGCAAATGCCACGCATTGCTCACCGCAGAGATTAAGACTTACACTTATATTTTTTTCTGTCAGCCTTTGTTCGTAGGCAATTATCGACTCCGTCGCAAGGCGGTTCATATCAACATTTGCCTTTTCAATTTTGATTTTCCCCTGTTCAAGGCGTGTTGCCTCCAGTAAATCACTGACAAGGCGGCTGAGCCGTCTTGCCTCTCCTGAAACAATGGCAAGGTACTTTTCCTGCTCGTTTTGGGGGATTGTTCCGTCAAGAATACCCTCTACGAAACCGCCGATAATTGTCATCGGCGTTCTAAGCTCGTGCGATACGTCAGAGAGGAAAGACGTTCTCATATCCTCCAGTTCGTTAAGCGATGTTGTCATTGAGTTAAAGCTCTGTGCAAGTGCGCCTATCTCGTCATTTGAGGTAATCGGTATCCTTTCATTGAAGTTACCCGATGCAATGCTTTTTGCGGCATCACGCATTTTTTTAAGCGGGTTTGTTATATGCCTTGTAAGTATAAACGATATAATAAACGCCACAAGCCAAGCAACAATCTGCGCTAAAACTATAATCATTATTATTCTGTTTCTGATATAACGCACCATCGGCATAGGACGAAATGCCACCGATGCACCCAAAAACGAAGTAGCACCCGTAAGCGCATTGCGCTTTACTACGGGAACTATCGCCACAATGCTCTGCTCGGCAAAAATACTGCCCTTGGCATAAAGCTTTACTACCGACCTGCCCTCTTTTACATCCTCGATAAAGGATTTATCAATATGCTTTAAATTAACTCCGTCGGGGCTGCTCGGTGCCGCCACAATTTCGCCGTTTGCACTGACAACAATTATTGTACTTTGCCCGCCTGCAAACTCTATTCCGCTGTTATAAAATTTTCTCGTTTCTTCATTTATGCCAATATCGGCAATCTGCGCCGTAAGCGCCGCCACACGTGATGCGTCCTGCATAACGTCGCCCTTTTGCGTTGACACGAAATATTCCCCGATAAGCAGAAATATCGTGGGAATAATAATTGCAATCACCGTCAGGGCAACAATTATCTGCGTAATGAAAAACTTGGAAAAAAGTGATTTCCGCACTCTATTTCACCTCAAATTTATAACCGACGCTCCATACTGTTTTAAGCTGCCATTTCTCATCATATCCTTCTATCTTTTCACGCAGTCTCTTTACGTGAACGTCAACAGTTCTTGAATCGCCGAAATAATCAAATCCCCACACATCCTCTAAAAGCTGCTCTCGTGTGAACACTCTGTTGGGGTGTGATGCTAAATAATAAAGCAGTTCAAGCTCCTTTGGCGGAATGTCAATGCTCTTTCCACCTAAGATAAGCTCATAATTGGTGAGGTTTACAGTTATATTTTCGTAGGAAACAACCTTTTCCTCGTCCTCTTTTTCCGCCATTGCACTGCGGCGAAGTACCGCCTTAACACGTGCAACAAGCTCCTTACCCTCAAACGGCTTTACAACATAGTCGTCTGCGCCAAGCTCAAAGCCCAGCACCTTGTCAAAGGTTTCGCCCTTGGCGGTGAGCATAATAATAGGCATATCCGAGGATTTTCTGATTTCACGGCAAACCTGCCAACCGACAAGCACGGGCAGCATAATGTCAAGAATCATAAGGTCCGGTGAAAGCTCGTGGAACATTTTAACTGCCTCGCCGCCGTTGTGGGCAAGGGCAACCTCGTAGCCTTCCTTTTCAAGATAGAGTCTTAAAAGCTCGCAAATGTTATTATCATCATCTACAACAAGAATTCTTTCTGATGCCATAAATAGTCCCCTCCGTTAAT
>JAZRQT010000228.1:0-2205 GCA_045650105.1 Clostridia bacterium
ACTGGTACAAGGGTGACGAGCGTATTGCTTACTTTACGATAAGTGTATCCGACGATGGTGAAAACTGGAAGGAAATATATGACGGAGAAAGCTTCCTCACTGCAGATTTTGAAACATATCCATTTGACCCCGTAACAGCACCCTATATAAAGATTTATGGTAAAGGAAACACTTCAAATAGTTACGTAAGTATAAACGAGGTAAAGATAACCGCATATGAGGATGCCTACAGTGATATCGCAAATCACTGGGCAAAGACAGATATTCAGCACCTTGCAAACGTTGGTAAGCTGACAGGTGAGGGTGGTGCATTTAACCCTGAGGGTACAATCAGCCGTGCGGAGTTTATTGACCTTATACAGAAGGTTCAGGGCTACGGTAAGCTTTCATATTCAGGCAAGCTTAAGGATGTTGCGCAGGATGCGTGGTATCTCGGAAGTATTGAGGGAGCACTCGATGCAGGAATTATTCCCGAGCAGATGATAGTTGACGGTAATTTTACACCTGATAAGCCCATCACCTGCGAGGAAATGCTCGCAATTGCGGCACGTGCATGCAACTATGATAAGGGAGAAGAGCCCTTCTACGCAAGTCTTGACAGCTTCGCAAACAGAGATGGTATATCAGGCTGGTATATAAAGGAAGTTCAGAATGCAGTTGCATTAAGACTTCCCGGCGGCTCGCTTGCTGAAAACGGCGGTATGATACCAACAGCAAATGCAACACGTGCCCAGGCGGCAGTTATTGCAAAGCGTGTTTATATCAAAACTTATTAATTAAAAGTTCTCTGCCCCGATAAAATATCGGGGCAGGGGAAATCACAACATTATGGAAAAGAAATTCAGAGAAAGGGGTGCAGATTTTTGTTTAAGAAAATCTTAACAATCCTATTATGTATAACGCTTTTGTGTCCACTGCTGACAGGTGCAACCGAAACGGATGACTTGTATTTTGAGGTTTCAGAGTATAACGAAGCAATCGGATTTTTGTATGCTTTTGAAATATTGAACCGTGAATCTGCCTTTATTGATACGGATGAGTGGACTATCACACGTGGTGAATTTACGGCACTGGCACTTGAATGTATGGGTATAAAAGATACTGCGTCATATGATTTTGAAAATCCGTATATGGATGTTTCGGCGGAGCATCCGTATGTTAAAGAGATTCTGTATGCAACACATAACGGATATATCGGCGAAGGACTTGGAAAATTCTTTCAGCCCGAACTTCCGCTTACTGCAGAATTTGCGGCACGTTTTGGCATAAATATGACGGGTCGAGATATTATGGTACGCTCCCAAAACTATATGAGTCTTGCCATCAGCGCCCACCTTTTTGATAAGGTTCAGATGTATGGAAGAAGTCAGGTAAGCCGTGGCGGCGCACTGATGTTTATGAAAAACACTCTCACAGTGCCGCTTGTGACATACAGTTCCATTACTTCCACGGGCGAGCTGGGTGACGTCCGTGTTGAGGAGGAGGCAAATCTTCTTTCAAGCGTACTTAAATATGAAAGACGCAGAGGTATACTGACATCCGACGGACTTACCACCGTATACGGAAATCAGCCCTCTGACGGATATGTTACTATTGATAATAAGCTGTATCTGCTGCTTTTTGACTGCGGCTCAGGTATGGCAGGTAAGATGGTTGAGTATTATATCACGGAATATGAGGGCAGAGATGCCGTAAAATATATTGAAGAATACCGTAACGATACTATGACAATTGATACATCCTCAATAAACGGCTTTGACAGTGCAAGTATGATGTACAGCGCTGTAATTGAAGGAAAACAGAGAAATATCCGTGTCAGCAGTACTGCATATATTGCGTTTAATCATCAGCCGTACTATGACCCGAATCATATGAAACCTGACAAGGGTGCGGTAACATTTATTGACCATAATGGTGATGAGGTTTACGACGTTGTGCATATTGAGGAGTTTACAAACACAGTTGCGGACTACTACAGCTCCTATGCAGAGACCATTTTTGACCTTACTGACAGACAGAAGGATATAGACCTTTATGATGCGAAAAATATATTCCTGACAGATACAAAAAATAACTATATAGAGCCTGCTTCACTTGCAAAAAATACTATTGTGAGTGTTTATAAAAGTGCAGACGGAAAAAAGGTAAGGCTTATTGCATCTGCAGAAAAAATTACAGGCGTACTTTCGAGTATTGATGATGAAG
>JAZRQT010000229.1:0-8615 GCA_045650105.1 Clostridia bacterium
TGCCGATTTTAACGTCGAATGCTGCAACGTAAGCAAACGCCACAATCAGTACGACAACCAGCAAAAATGAAATTACATTTTTTGCTTTCATTATTGTTCCTCCTTCGTATTTTAAAAGTTCAATAACATTACTATTATAGCTATAAACCTGAGAATAGTCAATAGAAAATCTTAATTATTTGCAGTTAATTCCTATAATTCCGCCGCATATGCCGCATATCGAGGACAGAGAGAGCGTTTTTAACATAATATTAAAAGAAAACTGGGATTTAAAGAAAATTATACCTGCAAAAAATAAAATCAGCATAAAAATATCCGATGCAATAAGTCCCGCTACGCCGCCATTCTTTTCACCGCTGTATCCTGCGAAAAATGCGGCAAGAAATGCGGCAAAATACGGAAATACAGAGCATATAATTCCAAAGATTTTATCGTTTGGCGAAAAAAAGGAAAAAACAACGCTTAAAACTGCCTGCAAAACAACTGTAATCACAAACGACAGAAAAAATGCACGTATGTATTTTTTTAGCGGTACTGATGAAAAAATATAGTTCATAAAAACACCTCCGAATAAAACATATTCGAAGGTGCTTAATATTATTCGTGAATAGTGAGAACTCTTGAAATTGAGGTTTTTTCAAACTTGATTTTAGTCTTGTCTGCGCTTGTCTCAATAACAACTGAATCCTCTTTAATGGAATAAACCTTTCCCATTATACCGCCTGCGGTAACAACCTTATCGCCAACCTGAAGTGCATCGAGCATATTCTGCATAGCTTTCTGACGCTTCTTCTGAGGACGGATAAGAAGGAAATAAAATATTGCCACCATCACTACAAGGTAAATAATCATACCTATTCCGCCGCCTGCCGCAGCCTGGGGAGCAGCAGTGCCTGTTGCATACGCTGTTAACATTGAAAATCATCCTTTCTTATGTTTTAAATTTTATATTTTTCTTTATTTTCAATTACATAGCCTGTTATATTACGTCCGTTCTTTTTGTAATCAGTAATGTCGCCCTTTTTATCTGCCTCTGATGCAGCAATATAAAGCCCCTCGGTATCTACAAACCCAAGCCTTTCGGCAAGAGTATTATTTTCAATTGAAACGGCATAAGTCCTTCCTGAGGAGTCTTCAAGGGTGTCGTGTTTTTTTTCGCCGAAGGTTATATAGGAAGAGCTATCTGCAAAAGCCTCTTTATTTTCATAATTTTCAAAGGTTTCTTTGTCTGCTATATAAATATCGTATGCGCCCGTATCAACCATTTCGGCAAAAACCTCATCAATATCCTTTTGTAAGTCGCCTGTCCTGGCATAAACGCCGGCAAGCTTTTTTCCGTCGTCGTTAGCATCTTTAAGAAGAAGCTCAATTTCTGCCTTGGCGTCCATAAAGGACTGCGTATTTATATATTTAGTGCCTGCATACGCAACCGTAAGGTCAGGAGAAACCTGAGCAGTCATATTGTTATAAACAAACAGAAGGCATACAATAATAAGTGATAAAAAAATCAGATGCCATTGGTAATATCTGATAAATCTGTGAAGAGCACGCCTCATTTTAGTATCAATCCTTTCATAACGCTATGCCATATTATATACCATATTTTTCCGTTTTACAAGTGTTAATTTTAAAAATTAACTGCTTGTTAACATCTATGCCTTTATTTTTGCCCAAAGAGATGAAAGCATAAATACAGCAAGATTTATGAGGACAACGCTTGCACCAACGGGAACTTCAAGAGCATAGGAAAGAATAATTCCCGTAAAGAAGCACAAAACGCTTATGAGCGCACTGCAAAGAATAACGCCCTTGAAAAAGCGGCAGATACGCATTGATGAAAGAGCGGGGAATATAATAAGACTTGAAATAAGAAGTGCCCCCATAATGCGCATACCCAGCACAATTGTTATTGCCGTAAGTACTGCGACAGCCATATTGTAAAGGTCTGTGCGGCTTCCCGTTGCACGGCTGAAGTTTTCATCAAATGTGATTGCAAAAATCCTGTTATAGAAAAGAAGATAGAGAATAAGTACCAGCGCTGATAAAATAACGCTGATATATACATCACTTTCACTCATAGCAAGAATGCTACCGAACATATAGTTGCATATGTCTGCATTTATGCCGCTTGTCATTGAGGTGACAACAATTCCCACCGCAAGAGCGGAGGATGAAAAAATTGCAATTGCGGCATCTCCGCCTAAAAAGCTGTTTTGTGAAATTTTCAAAAGGAAAAATGCAGCAATGACCACTATTGGAACGGAAACCATCAGTGGAGAAGAATTAAGTGCGGCGGCAATTGCAAGTGCACCAAATGAAACATGGCTTAATCCGTCACCTATCATGCTGTAGCGCTTTAGAACAAGGCTTACCCCTAAAACAGAGGAGCATAAGCTTACAAGTATTCCCACGATTACGGCTCGCATTATAAATGAGTAGGAAAAGAGAGTTGTTATTATATCCATTATCACATACCTCCCATTTGCTCAATCTCATACCTGTGCGGAGTGCCAAAGAAAATGGTGGTTTTAGCACCGATATGAAGTACGTGCTTTGCTACCGAAAGGGAAGAATGAACATCGTGCGATACCATAATAACGGCAGTGCCTGCATCGTTTATTTTGCATATAACCTCGTAAAAATCTGCCGTTGCCGCAGGGTCAAGTCCTGCAACCGGCTCATCAAGAAGAAGGAGAGATTTTGCACTGCACAGCGCACGTGCAAGAAGTACTCTCTGCTTCTGTCCGCCTGAGAGATTTCTGAAACATTCCCTTTTAAGGTCATATATAGAAAGAAGTTCCATATTCTTTTTTGCAATGTCCTTTTCCTTTTTTGTGTAAAAAGGCTTTAATCCCATTTTGTTAAGACAGCCTGAGAGAACGACCTCCCAAACTGATGCAGGAAAGTTTTGCTCAAGCAGTGCTGTTTGCGGAAGGTATCCGATGTCGCTCTGATGCATACCCTCACAAAGGGTTAATTCGCCCTTTGAAGGGGCTTTAAGAGCAAGCAGTGCCTTAATAAGTGTGCTTTTTCCGCTGCCATTTTCGCCGAAAATGACAAGGAAATCCCCCTCCTGTACACTAAAATTAATATTTTCAAGGACATTTTTACCCTCATAGGAAAGGGTAAGGTTTTCAACTGTAAGTATGTTTTTCATAAGTTCTCCTACATAAGCGGTGCAAAAATTCTTAAAACTGCATTAAGAATTTTTTTAAACGGACTCATTTTTGTAAAGTATTCGGGTGTAATAAGCTGACATTTTTTCAGAGTATCCTTAAAATCATTCAGTACGGAATATACAACGGGACAGTCAAGAAACCACGCTGCACATTCAAAATGCAGATAAAGACTTCTGTAGTCAAGGTTAATACTTCCGACAACCGCAATTTCATCATCACAGCAAAAGGTTTTTCCGTGGATAAACCCGGGCATATATTCATAAACCTTTACACCTGCGGCAATGAGCTCTTTATAATAACTGTACGCAACGGCACGTGCATACCAGTGGTCAGCAATAAGAGGACAGATGATTTTTACGTCTACACCACTGTGTGCGGCATTTGTCAGTGCAACCATCATTTCATTGTCAAGTATCAGGTAGGGTGTTGTTATATAGACATATTTTTTTGCCTTGTTGATTATATCAAGATATATAAATTCGCCCGTCTGGTATTGATCTTGCGGAATGTCGGAATATGGCATAACATAGCCGCATTTTGAATTTTCATAAAGACTTTTTTCTTCCGCTGTAAAGGAAGGCTCAAAATCCTTTATATCCTCCTCTTTTTTTGTGGTGTGCCACCACAGATGGAGAAACATCTGTGTAAAGCCAAATGCCGCCTCGCCCTTTATCATAACGGACATATCCTTCCAGTGCCCGTAGGGGTAATCTATGTTGATATACTCATCAGAAAGGTTTATTCCGCCCGTATAGGCAACCTTTCCGTCTATAACAAGTATTTTTCTGTGGTCACGATTATTCTGCGTGGCTGAAAGAAAGGGCATAAAAGGGCTGAATACACGGCATTTTATACCGTAGCTTTCAAGCTTTTTTGGATAACCAAGTGGCAAAGTGGAGAGACTTCCCATTCCGTCATACATAACACGCACATCAACACCCTCGGCGGCTTTTCGCTTTAAAATTTCAAGGATGGTGTTCCACATTTTACCTTCTTTAATTATAAAGTATTCAATAAAAATGTAACGCTGTGCTTTTTCAAGCTCCTTTAAAAGAGAGGAAAACTTTTCCTCGCCGATGGGAAAATACGTTGCCGCACCTGCATAGTAAGCGTTATGTCCCGAAACATTGTTTATAAAGCGTACTGTATTAATTCTTTCGGGAAATTTTTCTGATATTTCATTTAATACAGTGGGGTCCTGCGCATAGTTTTGCGTAATTCTTTTTTCAAGTGAATTAAGCTTATTGAAAAAAAGCTTTGTATGCATCTGACCTGTTATAAACAGATAGAAAAGCCCTCCGAACATCGGAAACATCAGTATGGGAATTACCCAGGCAAGCTTATAAGTAGGGTTAGAGTGCCTGTTTACTATTATAACAACCGTAACGATACTGATAAGCTTTAAAAAGATGTCAAAGTACAGAAAATATTCACTTATACGCATCAGCGATGCCGCCGCCAGGAGAAGCTGAATTATAAGAAGAAAACTTACAATCGTAATCTGGCTGAACATCACCTTGAGAAGCTTTCTCATAAATTTCACCTTTTAAAAAGAAATTTCAACAGTTCTTGTTTTATCATTCCAGAAAACATTTGCTTTTACTGCCTCTGCAATGACTCTTGCCGAAACAAGGTTTGTGCCATGGATATTTATTGGTGGTGCAATGGTAGGGGAAAGAACACCGTCAACGGTTATTTCACCCTGTGGGCTGACATTTACAACATTATTGCCCTTTGTGCAGGTAACAATACCATTATCAGAATTCCAGGAGACGGTATATCCCATCAGCTCCATCAGTGTGCGGAGGGGAAGATACGTTCTTTCATAATAAATAATAGGCGGAGCTTTGTCAAAATATACTTTTTTGCCGTTATATTCAACATAAACTTCTGTGCTGAAAGGCATATCCATATACTGTGCATAGCTTTGGGCATATCCGCCCTCTCTTCCGTAAATGGTAAGAAGTGCGCAGCTTGCAAAGGAATATTCGTCAATCCATTCCACACTGTCGGGAATATTAATCTGTAAAAGGGATGTACAGCCGCCAAACGCCATTGAATCAATGTATACAATGCTTTCGGGAAGGTGAACGGAAAGAAGATTTTCGTTTGCCATAAATGCGCCCGAGCCTATAGCAGTTACTCCGTCGGGGATCTGGACGTGGGGCTGTGTGCCACGGTAGGAAATTAAAATTCCGTTTATAGAGACAAAGTCACCGTCATAATTATTCATCCAGACAGTATCATCAAATGCGCCTGCACCAATATGTGATACTGTCGAGGGGATAGTTATTTTTTCAAGGCTGTAGCAATGCACAAATGCATTGTCACCGATTTTTGTAAGTGAGTCAGGAAGAATTATTTCCTTAACGGCTGTATTGTAGGCGAATGCGTTTGCCGCAATACTTTTTACGCCCGCAGGAACGGTTACGCTTTCGGCAAAGCCGTTATATTTAAGAAGCGTTGTACCGCCAAGCATTACAAATTCAGAGTCGGAGGAGGTTATCCACGAAGTATTGTGGAATGCATCAGACTCGATATTATCAAGAAATCCTTTGAAAATTACATTGGAAAGGGAAGTGCAATCGGCAAACGCACGGCTTCCTATATACGAAACTGTAGCACCAATTTCAACGCTTGTAAGATTGGGACAGGCAGAAAAGGCATTTGCAGAAATTGTGCTGATGCCGTCAGGTATTGAAAGAGTTCTGAGTGTAGGCGAGCCGTAAAAGGCTGATGCACCTATAGAAACGACGTTATAGCCACCCAGCGTAAGGGGTATGGTGACATCCCTCGGTTCCCCTGCAAAGCCTGTTATTGTGCCGGAGGATTTATCAAAAAAGTAAAGTACGTTTCCTACCTTATATACGGGTATTCTCGGTGCGCAAAGCGCCGTATGGTGAAATGTTATTAAAATGAGAAGTGAAATAATAAGCAATCTGATTTTTTTCATTGTTTTCATTCCTTTCCTCAAATGCATAAAAAATATTATATAATAAAACCCCTCTTTTGTCAAATCGGGGGTGTTTACACATAAGAAAATGGGCAGGGTTTATTCCCTTGCCCATTATAAATATTCAGTTGTTGCTTTTGTAGTTCTGCTTTTATAAATGCCACGACTGACGCCGCCCTTCCATTATTGTGCAAGAATTTTATTTACACTGTTTTTCAATTCTGCAAAGTCATTGGTTACAGTGTGATAAACGTCCTGCATATGCAAGGTCTGATATTTGTGTGCTGCTATATCACGAAAACCTGCAATGCTTTTCCACGGTATTTCTTTATGTTCAAGGCGAAAGTCCTCTGACAGAGCTTTTACAAGCTCGCCTATATTTATAACCGTCATACACATTGCACGTTTTAAAATTTCATCGCTGTCGAAGGTGTCAAAGTCTTTATCTGCTATCATACCGAGAGCTACATCAAGCTCACTGATAACTTTGATCAAGATTGTTTTATCTCTATGCTGCATAAATTTCTACCACCTTTTCGGGCTTTATTAAAGAATTCTGCGGAAGCGGTGCGTGAATAATATCCACGTCAACGCTCAAAATTTCCTCTAAGCGGTTTTTAATGTCTGCAAGGGTAAAGAGTGACACCGCAGGGAGAAAGAACTCAACAAGTAAATCAACATCGCTTTGCGGTGTACTGCGTTCCTCCGCATAAGAGCCAAAGAGAGATACACGCTTTATATTAAATTCTGCTGCCACATCTTTAACAGCTTGTGTGATTTGAGGTATGGTAAGCATTTGCTTCAACTCCTTTAGTTGTTAGCATCTCTGTTTGATATAATTATACACCTAAAAATAAAGGTTGTCAACGAGGTAGATAAGGGTGTTTTTAGTACTGCCTAAGTACTGCCAATGGAGTTTGTTAGGGCTTGGGTGCTCGGACGGGACACGGCTGCTATGCAGCCTGCCTGCTTACCGACCCAAACGCTTTGCGTTTCGGTACCCGCCTGCGCACCAAATAGCTAAAAAACTTGCCACCGGCAACTTTTTTCACGCTTTTTGCCCTCTTAGGGCTTAGGTCCCATCTTTTTACGCAGACAAAAAAATAAAACCACCAACTAAAGTTGATGGTTTTATTTTATGGTGCGAGAGACGGGACTTGAACCCGTATGGTCTCCCACACGCACCTTAAACGTGCGCGTCTGCCGATTCCGCCACTCTCGCATATTAAGTTGCCAATCGCTTGACAACGTAGATTATTATAGCAGATGACTTTTTACTTGTCAACAACTTTTTTGAAAAAATTTCAAAAAGTTACACGGAGGTGTTTTGTAACCTTACAAATTTATTTTTGTTGACAAGTCACTCCGCTTTATGTTATTATAGTAATAATGGCGATGAATGCGTGTAAGTAGGAAAAATGAACGCTTTGTCAAAGAGAGGGGATGCCGTGGGCTGAGAGCATCTTCGCAAAGGATTTTTCTGAATTTCAGCGCAGGAGCTTTCTGCGAAAAGCTGTGACGGTGCTAAGCAGAACGTAACGCTGCGATAAAGCGATAAAAGTGCAGGGTAGTTTTGCCCTGAATAAGGGTGGTACCGCGAGAACTCTCGTCCCTTTGTGGATGAGGGTATTTTTATTTGTTTAAGAAATTTTGTTACATATATTTAAGGAGGTTTTTACGGTGAACAGTAAGGTAACTGAAATTAAAAATCTGTTTGACGCAAAAATCAGCTCGGTTACAACTTCTGACAATGTGGAGGAGTTAAGGGTTGAGTTTTTGGGTAAAAAGGGACATATCGCCGCACTTATGGGTGAGCTTAAAAATGTTCCCAATGAAGAAAAAAAGGAATTCGGTCGTGTTGTAAACGTCCTGAAGCAGGAGATTGAGCAGACAATTTCCGAGAAAAAGGATGCGCTTATAAAGGAAGAGCAACAGCGTATTATCGACAGTGCGGAGCAGTATGATGAGTCGCTTCCATACGATATACAGACAGGTTCATATCACCCGATTACGCTTGTATCACGTGACCTTGAACGCATTTTTGCAAGCATGGGCTTTTCTATCGAGGATTATTCGGAGATTGTTGATGACTACCACTGCTTTGAGGCGCTCAACATTCCAAAGCATCATCCCGCGCGTGATATGCAGGATACGTACTATCTCAGTACGGAAAATCAGCTTCTTAAAACACATACGTCGGCGGCGCAAAATGCTATTATGAAAAAGTACGGAGCACCGCTTCGTGCGATTTTCCCCGGCAGATGCTTCCGTAATGAATCTACGGATGCCAGCCACGAAAATACCTTCTTTCAGATGGAGGGTATTATGATTGATAAGGATATATCAATATCAAACCTTATCTATTTTATGAAGACAATGCTTTCAGAGGTTTTCCAGAAGGATGTAACGGTACGTCTTCGTCCAGGATTTTTCCCGTTTGTGGAGCCGGGGTTTGAGCTTGATATAAAGTGCCTTATCTGCGG
>JAZRQT010000230.1:0-3352 GCA_045650105.1 Clostridia bacterium
ATTGCAAGCGTGTTTTTCGGCACCTCGTCAGTAATTGTTGAGCCTGCCGCAATATATGCCCCCTCATTCACCGTTACAGGTGATACAAGGTTTGAATTACATCCTATAAATGCATTGTCCTTTATAACGGTTTTATACTTGTTTTTACCGTCGTAATTGACAACAACCGTACCGCAGCCGAAGTTTACATTGCATCCAACCTCAGCATCACCCACATAGGTAAGATGGCTAAGCTTCGTTCCGTCACCGATTTGCGCCTTTTTAAGCTCAACAAAATCGCCGACCTTACAGCCTGAGCCTATATTACATCCGGGTCTTATATAGGCATACGGACCAACGTGTGTCTTTCTTCCTACAGTGCTATCAACAATCGTTGAAATGTTCACATCACTGCCATCGCCTATAGCAGCATTTATTAATCTGCAATTAGGGCCTATATAAACATTTTTACCGATAACCGTTTTCCCCTCGATAACAGTTCCGGGGTATATAACAGTATCTATACCAATAACAGCATCATTGCATATAAATGTATTATCGGGGTCTATGATTGTAACTCCCTCAAGCATCAGCTTGGTGTTAATCCGCCTTTGCATAATTTTTGCGGCGGTGGCAAACTCTACCCTGTCGTTAATACTCATCAATTCATCTGCATCGTCTACATCGTATACACTGAAATTTGCATCGCTCTTAGTAATGTCCTTGACAATTTCAGCGACAGTATCACCCGAAATGTCAGTAAGTGTAAATAACTTCTCTGTCTTTAATATATACGCACCAAAATTGTTATCGTCTGCATTTAACATATTTTCAAGGAGTGTGACATCATTATTTTTACCTGAGTGCTCCTTCATAGCGCCTTTAAGAGTTTTAGCCGTAATAAGAGGCATATCCCCAAAAAGCACTATTACATTCTCCGCCCTATCCAAAAAGGCTTTTATGTTTTCCGATGCACCAGTGTCACTTAAAAAGACACACTCTGCCCTTTGTGAAACGGCATCTGCAATTCCCCCTGCATTTTCAGGTGCAACAATGCGTGCGCACTGGGCGCCTGCTGCAAAGGCTGCGTCAAGTATGTGGTTTATCATTTCCCTGCCGCAAATTTTATGCACCTCTTTGGCTTTCTCACTTTTCATCCGTTTACCATCGCCCGTTGCGAAAATAAGCGCCGAAAATACTGTCATTAACATCATCCCTTCTATGTCATTATGCCTCAAAATGTCATCGTGCCGTATTAAATTCAAAGAGGCAAGCACAATGCCTGCCTGTCTTTGGCTTTTGTCTTCTGCTTTACTCTTCTGTTTCGGTGTTTAAAAATTCCTCGTATTTTGCAAGGATGGCATTCTGAAGCTCTTCACGCATATCAGAGGTAATCGGGTGTACGATATCTCTGTATGTACCGTCAGCACTCTTTCTGCTGGGCATAGCCGCAAAAAGCTTTTCCTTACCCTCTATAACTTTAATGTCATGAACTACAAATGCATCATCAAAGGTAACAGATACTACTGCCTTCATTTTTCCTTCCTGTGAAACTTTTCTCACCTTAATGTCTGTAATCTGCATTTCTTTTCCCTCCAAAAATGAATATTTTTTTAAATTTTTTTCATTTTTCTATTGATTTTTCTCTTTAATATGTATAATATCAAATATTGGATAGTATTTCAACAAAAAAATTAAATTTTTTGTTATTTTTAACTTTTATATAAAGGCGAGTGATTTTTTTGAGCAATATTACCATTAGAGAGGGTATGAAAATCCACCTCATAGGTATCGGCGGCATAAGTATGTCCGGCATTGCACAGATGCTTTTACGTGAAAAATGTATTGTTTCAGGCTCGGACCGCTCTTCTTCTCCGCTTACAGATAAGCTTTCTGAGCTTGGTATAACTGTATATATAGGACACGACGCACAAAATGTAAAGGACGCTGACCTTATTGTGTACAGTGCGGCTATAAATAATTCAAATCCCGAGCGTGTTTATGCAGAAAATATGGGAATTCCCCAAATTGACCGTGCACAAATGCTCGGTATGATTATGCGTGAATATGACTGTCCTATCGCCATAAGCGGTACGCACGGCAAAACCACCACCACGGGAATGCTGACGCACGTATTTATGGAATGCGGTAAAAATCCCACCGTTACCGTTGGCGGAGAGCTTGACATTATCCACGGTAATGTCCATATCGGTTCTAAAGATTACTTCATTGCTGAGGCGTGCGAGTATCATCAGAGCTTTCTGAGGTTTTTCCCAAAGGTTTCTGTAATTACAAATATTGAGGCAGACCATCTTGACTATTTCAGGGACCTTGACCATATCATAGAAACTTTCCGTTCTCTTGCACTCCTTACACCTGAGGACGGTGCCCTGATTGTAAATGGAGAGGATGAAAATATCAGGAAAGCACTTTCGGGTGTTGAGCGAAAAATTGTTACTTTTGGTATAAGCGGTAATTACGACTATACAATCCGTGATATGACGCATAACGGCTATAACCACTACACCTTTACTGTATGCAAGGGTGGAAATGATGTCGGTGAAATCCGTCTTTCTGTGCCCGGTGTGCACAATGTTTATGATGCCCTTGCCGCTTTTGCAACTGCTGACTATATCGGTATTCCCACAGAGGATATATGTGACAGTTTGTACCATTTCGGAGGAACTCACAGACGTTTTGAAACACGTGGAATTATGGGCGGTATTGTAGTAATTGACGATTACGCACATCATCCCACAGAAATAAAGGCAAACCTCTGTGCAGCAAGTGAAATGAAATACAATAATATCTGGTGTGTTTTCCAGCCGCATACCTATACAAGAACAAAAACATTTTTTGATGATTTTGTAAAAGTCTTTTCCGAAAGCAATGTAAATGTCGTTATTACTGATATTTATGCCGCCAGAGAGGTTGACACGGGAATTGTATCTGCGCAGGAGCTTGCAGCGGCAATCCCGAATGCAGTTTATAAAAAGACCTTTGCCGATGCGGCGGAGTTTATAAAGGCACAGGCACAGCGTGGCGATGTTGTTATAACAATGGGCGCCGGTGATGTGTATAAGATAGGCGATATGTTACTTGCTGATTCCGAGTAGGACTGTGATAAAACAAACTACAAAAGGATGCAAAAAAGCTTTTGCTTTTTTGCTTCCTTTTGTAGTTTTATGAACGCTGATAAAATACTCGTTATCACATTGTTTTCATAAAACATAATTGCTACTGCCGAGTTTTCAATCATTTTTACAAGAGATGGAAAATTTGCACCCATCGCCGATAAAACACCTGCGGCTATGTAGCAAAAAACGCATCCGCTTAATATTCCTACAGCCATTCCCATAAGGGAATTTGCCTG